>NZ_NOIW01000003.1:0-112596 GCF_002708645.1 Sphingobium sp. IP1 | reverse complement strand
CTCCCCATGCACCGCCGGTTCCTTCCCCTTTCCCCTCTCCCCACCCGAGCAAAGGAAATCCCCATGAGCTTCGTGACCACGGACGACGGCGTCGACATCTTCTTCAAGGACTGGGGTCCAAAGGATGCCCAGCCCATCATGTTCCACCATGGCTGGCCGCTCTCGTCGGACGACTGGGACGCGCAGATGCTGTTCTTCCTGTCGAAGGGCTATCGCGTCGTCGCCCATGACCGTCGCGGCCATGGCCGCTCGGCCCAGGTGAGCGAAGGCCATGACATGGCCCATTATGCCGCCGACGCAGCCGCCGTCGCCCGCCATCTCGACCTCAGGAACGCCATCCATATCGGTCATTCGACCGGCGGCGGCGAAGTGGCCGCCTATGTCGCCCGCCATGGCCTGCCCGAAGGCCGCGTGGCCAAGGCCGTACTGGTCAGCGCCGTGCCGCCGATCATGCTGAAGACCGACCGTTATCCCGGCGGCCTGCCCATGGACGTGTTCGACGGGCTGCGCGCCGGCCTTGCCGCCAACCGTGCGCAATTCTTCCACGATGTCGCCGCCGGTCCCTTCTATGGCTTCAACCGCGACGGCGCGGACGTGAAGCCGGCCGTCATCGACAATTGGTGGCGCCAGGGCATGATGGGCAGCGCCAAGGCCCATTATGAAGGCATCAAGGCCTTCTCCGAAACCGACCAGACCGACGATCTGACCGCGATCACCGTGCCGACCCTGGTGCTGCATGGCGACGATGACCAGGTCGTGCCCTACAAGAATGCCGGCGTACTGCAGGCGCAGATCCTGCCGAATGCGACCTTCAAGATTTACGAGGGCTATTCGCACGGCATGCTGACGGTGAATGCCGACGTGCTGAACGCCGACATCCTCGCCTTCATTCAGGCCTGATCGCAGACGCAGGAGACCGGCGATGAAAGTCTATCTTCTCTCCCTCGGCGCCGGTCTCCTGGTCGGCATCGTCTATTCGCTGCTGGGGGTGCGCTCGCCCGCGCCCCCTGTAGTGGCCCTGATCGGCCTGCTGGGCATATTGGTCGGCGAACAGATCGTGCCGATCGCCAGGCGCTGGGCTGATGCCCATGAACTGACCCGCTTCGTGCGCAACGAATGCCACGACCATGTACTGGGCACGCTCCCGAACAACCAGGCCGACAATCAAAAGGGCGACGCGTGATTACCCGCCGCGACGCCATGGCCGGGGTGGCCGCCTCCGCCCTTCTCTCCCCCTTTCCTGCTCAAGCCAAGGACCGTCCCATGACCGACACGATCATCGCCAATGCCAAGGTGACGACGCTGGACCGCGAAAATCCGGTGGCGCAGGCGGTCGCGATCCGCGACGGCAAGTTCCTGGCCGTGGGCAGCGAAGCCGAAGTCCGTGCCGCGGCCCCCAACGCCACCGTGATCGACGCGAAGGGGCATCGCCTGATCCCTGGCCTGATCGATAGCCATATGCACATCATTCGCGGTGGCCTGAATTTCAACATGGAACTGCGCTGGGACGGCGTGCCGACGCTGGCCGAGGCGATGGATATGCTGAAGGCGCAGGTCGCCCGCACGCCCGCCCCGCAATGGGTGCGCGTGGTCGGCGGCTTCACCGAACATCAGTTCGCAGAAAAGCGCCTGCCGACCATCGCCGAACTGAACGCCGTCGCGCCCGACACGCCGGTCTTCATCCTGCACCTCTATGACCGCGCGCTGCTCAACGCCGCCGCGCTGCGTGTCGTGGGCTATACCAAGGACACGCCCAATCCGCCGGGCGGCGAGATCGTTCGCGATGCGGCCGGCAACCCGACCGGCCTGCTGCTGGCCCAGCCCAATGCGACCATCCTCTATTCGACGCTGGCCAAGGGGCCGAAGCTGCCGCAGGATTATCAGCTCAATTCCACCCGCCATTTCATGCGCGACGTCAACGCGCTGGGCGTGACCGGCGTGATCGACGCCGGCGGTGGTTTCCAGAATTATCCCGACGATTACGAGATCATCGAGAAGCTGCATCAGGACGATCAACTGACCGTCCGCATCAGCTATAATCTCTTCACCCAGAAGCCCAAGGAAGAGCTGGCCGACTTCTCCGGCTGGGTGAAGCAGGTGACGCCGGGCCAGGGCGACGACAGCTATCGCCACAATGGCGCGGGCGAGATGCTGGTCTATTCGGCGGCAGATTTCGAGGATTTCCGTCAGCCCCGGCCGGACATGGCGCCCAGCATGGAGGGCGACCTCGAACCCGTCATCCGCCTGCTGGCCGAGCATCGCTGGCCCTGGCGCCTACACGCCACCTATGACGAGACGATCGGCCGCGCGCTCGACGTCTATGAGAAGGTGAACCGGGATATCCCGCTGACCGGCATCAACTGGTTCTTCGACCATGCCGAAACCATCAGCGACCGCAATATCGACCGGATCGCGGCGCTGGGCGGCGGCATCGCCGTGCAGCATCGCATGGCCTATCAGGGCGAATATTTCGTCGAGCGCTATGGCGCCAAGGCGGCCGAGCGTACCCCGCCGATCGCCCGCATGATCGCGGCGGGCATTCCCGTGGGCGCTGGTACCGACGCCACCCGCGTCGCCAGCTACAATCCCTGGGTATCGCTGAGCTGGCTCGTCACCGGCCGCACGGTGGGCGGCTTCGCGCTCTATCGCGGCGACAATCGCGTCAGCCGGGAAAAGGCGCTGGCGATGTGGACACATGAGAACACATGGTTCTCCAACGAGATCGGCAAGAAGGGGCAGATCAAGGCCGGGCAACTGGCCGACCTCGCCTTGCTGTCGGCCGACTATTTTGCGGTGCCGGAGGATCAGATCGTCCATATCCGATCGGTCCTGACCTTGCTGGGCGGCAAGGTGGTCCATGGCGAGGGTGATTATGCCCCGCTCGCGCCCGCCCTGCCAAAGCCGATGCCCGACTGGTCGCCGGTCGCCACCTTCGGCGGCTATCACAAGACCCGTGAAGCCCGCGCACAACTGGCGTCGGCCTGTGGCTGCCATTCGGCCTGTGGCGTCCATGGCCATGACCATGCCGCGGCGCTGGGCGCCGATGTGCCGGCCGCCGATGTCCAGACCTTCTGGGGATCGCTGGGCTGTGGCTGCTGGGCCGTCTGACGATAACCGCAAATCATTGTCATTCCCGCGCAAGCGGGAATCCATCTCGCAACCAAGCCCGACGGCGCAACGCCCGGAGATGGATCCCCGCCTTCGCGGGGATGACGAGAAAGACTTCCTGCCTGGAGATAGTCCATGAAGCGCTTCGCCTTCCTATTCGCCGCCGCCGTCCTGATGCCTATGCCGGTCGCCATCGCAAAGCCCGCCGCCAGCGCCGATTATGCGGTCGGCCCGCAATATGACACGACCCATGTCTATGTGCCCGAAGGCCAGTTCGACGCCTTCGTCACCAGCTTCGTCGCGACCTTCGGCGGCAAGACGTCGAAGCAGGGCGAGTTCCAGGTGACGCCGACGCCCAGCCTGACCAAGTCCCAGCTGGCGCTGACCCCGGCCGGCACCGTCTCCGTCTTCGGCTTCAAGACGCCGGTCCCCTATCCCTTCGGCGATGAGCGGACCGGCTATCTGGTGAGCGACATGGACGGTGCCGTCGCCTCGGCACTGAAGCATGGCGCCGTGCGCCGCATCACCACCTTCCCCGATCCCATCGGCCGCGACGTGGTGGTGCAATGGGCCGGCGGCGTGAACATGCAGCTTTACTGGCACACCGCCAAGCCCAGCTATCCCGCGCTGACCACCGTGCCCGAAAACCGCATCTACCTGACCGCCGACGTCGCCGACCGGTTCATCAGGGGCTGGACCGGCTTTGCCCATGGTAGGATCGTCTCCGACGATCGCGCCGCCAAGGGGGAGGAAATCGGCCAGCCCGGCAAGACGATCCGCCGCGTCGCGATCGACAGCGGCTATGGCAAGATGACCGTCTTCGTCTCGGACGGCCAACTCCCGTGGCCCTATGGCCGCGACATGACCGGTTATGAAGTCGCCGACATGGACGCCACGCTGGCCAAGGCGAAAGCCGCCGGCGTCGAAACATTGGTCGCGCCGCAGAGCGTCGCCGGTCGCCAGAGCGCGATCCTGCGCTTCCCCGGCGGCCATATCGCCGAAGTTCATGCGCCCGAGGCGAAGTAAATGCGCACCGACCGCGATCCCCGCTTCGTTGACGCGATCCTCGACTGGAAGCCAACCTGGTTCATCGCCCGGCTGCTGCTGGTCGGCGCCTATCTGCTGGGCGGCATCGTCAAGCTGACGGACTGGCCGGCGGCGGTTGCCGAGCAGGCGCATTTCGGCATGAACCCGCCAGCGCTCTGGGCCGCGCTCACCGTCGCGATCGAACTGATCGGGCCGATCCTGATCCTGACCGGCCGCATGGCATGGCTGGGTGCGGGGATGCTGGGCGTCTTCACCCTGCTGGCCGCCTTCACCGCCAACGCCTTCTGGACGATGCCGATGGGGCAGGAGCGGTTCATGGCCACCAATGCCTTTTTCGAGCATCTGGGCCTGATCGGCGGCTTCATCCTGGCGGCGCTGGTCGCCGAACAGGCGCAGCGCCGTGTGTAAAAAATCAGTCTGCCTTGCCCTCTCGCTCTGCGCTTGCCCGCCGCTGGCCGCGCAGACGCGGGAGGCCTGGCAGGCGCCGACCCTGTCGATCACCCGCTATGACGAGGATTGGTCGGATCTGGCGGACGCTCAAAAGCGCAACCATCACTGGACGGGGCAGTTCAAATATATCCCGCTGGGCGCCGATGTCTGGCTGTCCACCGGCGTCGAGCTACGGCTGCGCAACGAAAATTATGCCAATAATCTCTGGGGCGGCGCCGATGCGCCCGACGACAGCTATTTATGGGCGCGCGCCATGCCCTATGCCGACCTGCATCTCGGCGCGCCGGACCGGCTCCATGCCCGCGCCTTTGTCCAGCCGATCATCAGCTATGCGGTCGGCGTTGCGCCCTCGGCCAGCCCGATCGACCAGAGCCGGCTCGACCTGCTCCAGGGCTTTGCCGAAGTCGGCGCCGGCCCCCTCACCCTGCGCGCCGGGCGCCAGATGGTTTCGCTCGGCACCGAAAGGCTGGTCGGCACCCGCTATGGCCCCAACACCCCGCTGGCCTTCGACGGCGTGCGCGGCAGCCTGTCCCTGGGCGACGGCCGCGCGCTCGACCTGTTCCTGCTCAATCCGGTGCAGCCCGGCCCCGCCAGTTTCGACGATCGCACGTCCGACACCCGCAAACTTTGGGGCGCCTATGCGACGCTGCCGGAGCTCGACCTCTATTATCTGGGCTATCGCAACCGCGCCGCGCGCTTCGGCGGGCTGGCCGGCCGGGAGGAGCGCCACAGCCTAGGCCTTCGTTCGCATGGCGTACGGGGCGACTGGCACTGGAATGTCGAGGGCGTCTATCAGTTCGGCCATCATGAAGGGCAGCGGATTTCCGCCTGGACGATCGGCACCGAAGTCGGTCGCACGCTTTCCGGCCTGCCGCTGTCGCCCGACGCCACCTTGCGCTTCAACATCGTGAGCGGCGATCGTGACAGCGAAGATGACAGGCTCGGCACGTTCAACGCGCTCTTCCCCAAGGGCAAATATTTCGGCGAACTCTCGCCCGTCGGGCCGACCAACATCGTCAGCCTCAATCCCCGGATCAGCGCGCCGCTGGGCGGCGGATTTTCCGCCAGCGTCGCCGGCATGGCCTATTGGCGATATGCCCGCCATGACGGCGTCTACGACATTCCCGGCAACCTGATCCGTGGCCCCGGCGACAGCCGCGCCCGCTTCATCGGCAAGGAGGTGGAGGCAACGCTGGCCTGGCAGGCGACGGCAGAGCTGGAACTGTCAACTTCGCTGTCCTTCTTCGCGCCGGGCGTCTTCATCCGTGAGACCGGCCCGGCCCAGACCATCGCCATGACCGGCCTTGAAGCCAATTTCCGTTTCTAGATCCAGTGAGGAGCATCATCATGCCGCCAGCGTCCCAAAGCGCATCCCCCCTGCCCGGCCTGCTGTTGCTGCTGTCGGCGACCACCGGCCTGGTCGACGCGGTCAGCGTGCTGGGCCTGGGCAAGGTGTTCACCGCCAACATGACCGGCAATGTCGTGTTCCTGGGCTTCGCCGCGGCACAGACGCCGGGCTTCAGGGTGGCGCCCTATCTGGTCGCGCTGCTGACCTTCTTCATCGGCGCGCTGATCGCCGGCCGGGTCGGCCAGGGCTTCGGCAAACGCCCGCTGCGCCACTGGCTGACGGTCGCCGCGCTGATCGAGGCGGCATTGCTGTGGATCGCCGCGATCGTCGCGCTGAACTTCCATGTGCCCACGCTCCAGCCCGCCGCTGGCCTGTTCGCGATCATCGCGCTGACCGCCATCGCCATGGGCTTTCGCAACGCCACCATCCGGCAGTTGAAGGTGCCCGACCTTACCACCACCGTGCTGACCCTGACCGTCACTGGCATTGCGGCGGATTCCAGCCTGGCGGGCGGCGCCAATCCCAATCTCGCCCGGCGTATCGCGGCGATCGTCGCCATCTTCGCGGGCGCGGCCGCCGGCGCGCTGATGGTGGTGCATATGGGGCTGGCGCTGCCGCTGCTGGTATCGGGCGCGATCGTGCTGGCCGGCACCCTGCTCTGCGTCCGCCACCCGGCGGCCGCCCTGCCCCACGGGGGCTGAAGATCAGGGCAGCACGACCCGCGCGAACCGCCGGTCGGGCACGAACCAGAGCGCTACGACCAGCACATAGAGCGCGACCGCCAGCCAGCGGCTGACGAAGCTCAGGGGAATAGCCGCGCCATAGATGGCCAGCGTTCCCCACCCCTTCCAGTCCATGCCGAGCGCGCGGGCGAGCCTGGAGCCTGCGCCATTGCAGGCGATGATCGCCCGTTCGGTCAGGAAATAGCCGATCGCCGCCGCACCCAGCACCATGCCATAGGCCGCCGTCGCTCCGGTCGACCAGGCGCTCTCGTCCAGCCAGCGGATGACGAACGGGACCAGGCTGAGCCAAAAGAGCAGGAAGAGATTGGCCCACAGCACCCGCCCGTCGATGCGCGGGTTGAGCTGGAACAGATGATGGTGATTGTTCCAGTAGAGGCCGACATTCACGAAGCTGAGCAGATAGGCGATCAGCAGCGGCAGACATTGCGCAAGATCCGCGAGCGATCCGCCGCGCGGCACCTTCAGTTCCAGCACCATGATGGTGATGATGATCGCGATCACCCCGTCGGTGAACGCCTCCAGCCTTTTGCTGTTCATGCCTGTGCCGCCAATGGCGATCCCTGCCAGGTCCGGCGCCAGGACAGCGGCGTGGTGCCCACCAGCCGCTTGAACAGCCGGGTCAGATGCGCCTGGTCGGTCAGGCCGCAGGCGCTGGCGATGTCCGACAGGCTGTGGCCGGTTTCCAGCATCAGCCGCTGTGCCCGTCGGACGCGCTGGCGGATGACATAGGCATGGGGCGTTTCGCCCATGCTGGCCTTGAACGCGCGGCAGAAATGACCGGGGCTCAGGCTCGCCACCAGCGCCAGTTCCTCCGTCACCAGCGTGCGGCCGAGCCGCGCCTCGACATAGGCGGTCACCTTGCGCAATTGCCAGCCGGCCAGCCCGCCGGTCGACGGCGGGCAATGGCTGTCGGGACGCCGGGCCAGCATGGCGGCGCCGTCGTCCGCGTCCGTGCCCTGCCGCAGCAGGTCGCGCAGTTGATCGAGGCACAGCTCCGCCCGGTTGGGGTCGCGATGCAGCAGCGTCTGCGCCCGCGTCAGCAGGTCCAGAAGCTGCGCGGCATCGAACCGGTTCGGCGGGCTGGGGTTGGGACTGGAGATATCCGACATGGCAGGAATGATGCGGCTGCGTCACGATTTCCCAAAGCCCGGATGGAGGGGGCGAGCGCCCCTCTAACGGGGGGCTTGTATCGCATCGGCTCGCAGCGCTACGGCTATCGGCTCCTCCCGCCCCAAGGCCCCCATGTCGCGACCGAGCAGAAGATCATGAAGCGCCGGGCGATCATCACGGCGATCGCGGCCATGCTGCTGGCCCAGCCGGGGCAGGCGCTGGACCCGAGCCAGTCGATCAGCCAGTTGCGCCACAGCCGCTGGACGCTGAAGGACGGAGCGCCGGGCAATGTCCGTGCGCTGGCGCAGGGCAAGGACGGCTATCTGTGGCTGGGATCTTCGACCGGCCTCTACCGCTTTGACGGCATCCGGTTCGAGCGCATGCTGGCCGATCGCGACGACCCGCGCCGATCCTTGCAGGTCACCGCCCTGCTGGCGGCGCGCAATGGCGACATCTGGGTCGGCCATGATTTCGGCGGCATCGCCCTCTTTCGCGACGGCCATCTGCGCGATGCCAATCCCTGGCCGGCACAGGGCGGCGTCGCCGGCATCGTGGAGGCGCGCGACGGATCAATCTGGGTCGCGGCGGAAGCGCGCGGCAAGATGCTGCTGTCGCGTTACCAAAATGGCCGCTGGCGCCGCTTTGGCGCGCAGCAAGGCGTGACCGACGGCATGATGGGGCCGATGCTGGCCGCGTCGGACGGCAGCCTCTACCTCGCCTTGCCGCCGCACCTGCTGCGGCTGGCGCCCGGTGCCGCGCGCTTCACCCCGCTGGCAATGCTGGTCGCCCCCTTCGCCGCGCTGGACGAGGACAAAGCGGGCCGGATCTGGCTGGCGGACGACAGCGGCATCCGGCCGATTTCCGGCGGGCAGGCCACGGCCCGGCTCGATCCCGTCAACACCCCCTATGTCACCCGCCATATCCATGTCGATCGCCAGGGCACGGCCTGGATCACCGGCCAGAATGGTGGCCTCGCACGGCTTCCTGCAGGCGGCGACAAGGTCGAGGTCGCGGCCGGGCACATGCCGCTGTCGCTCGCCGCACTGGAGGACCGGGAAGGCAATATCTGGGTCGGCACCGAGACCGGGGTGGAACGCTATGCCGCCGCCAGCCTGGTCGGCGCGGGCGAGGAGGCGCTGGTGACCGGCTTCGTCGCGCCGCCGCGATCGGCCCATATCTTCTATGCCGGTATCGGCGGCGTCTATCGCGTCGGACCGGACCAGCGGCAGCCCCGGCTGATCTTCCCGCGCGCCGACATTGGCGTGCTGTGCGGCGACGACCGGCAATTGCTGGCGATCAGCCTGGAAGGCGCCTTCTTGCTCGACCTGGACGACCGCGGCGATGTCCGCCGCACGACGCCGGTCGAAGGGCCGCTGTCGGTCAGTTGCGCGCGCGACGATCGCGGACAGTTCTGGACCGGGATGGACCGGCTCTACCGGCTGGACGGCGGGCGGCTGGTGCCGGCGAGCGGCGCGGCGGGGCAGCCGGGCGGCACCATCACCCTGTTGCGCGCCGATGCGCATGGCGGCCTGATCGCCGGGCGCAGCCGGCGCGGGCTGCTGCGCATTCGCGATGGCGAGGAGACGGCGCTGCTGCCCGCCGGGACCAGCCCGATCGGATCGATCCTGACCCTGCGGGCCGATGGCGACCAGTGGCTGATCGGCGGGATGAAGGGGCTGGCGCGCCTGGAGGGCGGCCGGTTGCAGTCATTGGGCGAACGCACCCATCCCTATCTGGCCGGGATTACCGGCATCGCCCGCACCGCCGATGGCTGGACCTGGATCAACGGCGCGACCGGTATCGTGCGGATGCGCAGCGATGCGCTGGACAAGGGCTTTGCCCGGCCCGATCGCCCCATCCCCTATCAGCGGGTCGGCCAGGAAGCCGATTATCGGGCGCGATCCAACCTGTTCGAGGCGAACGACATCGCCCTCGATCGCGACGGCCAGCTCTGGTTCGCCACCGATCAGGGCCTGGCCTGGAGCGATCCCGCCCGGCTGGCCCGCAATGGCGTGCCGCCGCCCGTGGCGATCCGGTCGCTGCGGGTCGATGGCAAGGCCTATCCGCTGGCCGCGGGCAGCATCCCCCTGCCCGCCCATAGCGGCCGGGTGCAGATCGACTATAGCGCCCTCAGCCTGACCGATGCGGCGCAGAACCGTTTCCGCTATCGGCTGGAGGGCAGCGGCACCGGCTGGTTCGATGCCGGCACGGAGCGGCAGGCGCTCTATACCAATCTGGCGCCGGGCCAATATCGCTTCCTTGTGATCGCGGCGAACAATGACGGGGTGTGGAACAGGCAGGGCGCCGCGCTCGCGTTCGAGATCGCCCCGGCCTTCTACCAGACGCGCTGGTTCCGCATCCTGTGCATCAGCCTGATCCTGCTGGCCGGCTGGCTGCTCTATCGTCGGCGCCTGCATGTCGTGACCGAACGGGCGCGCAGCCGGGTCGAGGCACAGCTGACAGAGCGCGAACGGATCGCGCGGGAACTGCACGACACGCTGTTGCAGGGGTTCCAGGGGCTGATGCTGCGCTTCCAGGCGGTGGTCGAACTGCTGCCGCGCGGCGAACGCGCCCGCGCCGAACTCGAAGGCGCGCTCGACCGGGCCGAGGATGTGCTGGTCGACAGTCGCGAGCGGGTCCATTCGCTGCGACAGGAATTGCAACCGGTGGCGATGGCGGTGCGTCTGCGCGCGCTGCTGGACGAGATGGTCGGCGACCGGCTGGACTGGCGCGTCGAGGAGGCCGGCACCGCGCGGCTGGTCTGCGCCCCGGTCGCCGACGAGATGATGCGGATCGCGCGGGAGGCGATCAGCAACAGCCTGCGCCATGCGGCCGCGCAGACCATCATCGTCGAACTGCATCATGGCACCGACCGGCTGTCGCTGGCGATCATCGATGATGGCATCGGCCTGTCCGCAGCGGTGCTGGCGGCCGGATCGCGCGAAGGCCATTATGGCATGATCGGCATGCGCGAACGGGCGCAACGGATGGATGGCGCGGTGGAGATCATCTCCACCACCAGGACCGGCACGACCATCCGCGTGACCGTGCCGGCCCGTGTCGCCTATCTGTGAGCGTCAGGCGGTGGCGGCACGCGGTGCGCCGTTGCGGCGGCTGAGCAGCAGCGCAATCAGCCCGAGGCTGGACGCGGCGGCCCCGGCGATCGCGACGAACGGCAGGTTGAGGCCGGCAGCAATCACGGCGCCGCCCAATGCCGCACCGATCGCATTGCCCAGGTTAAAGGCGCCGATGTTCATCGACGACGCGAGATTGGGCGCGTCGGCCGCGGCGCTCATCACCCGCACCTGCAGCGGCGGCACCAGCGCGAAGCTGGCAATCCCCCACAGGAAGATCAGCACCGCCGTCGGCCCGGCAAAGGGCATGGCAAAGGCAAATGCGATAAGGATCGCCGTCAGCGCAGCGAGCGTCACGATCAGCGTCCTGTCCACCGACCGGTCGGCAAAGCGCCCGCCCAGCCAGTTGCCGATGGTGAGGCCCACGCCATAGAGGACCAGCATCGCCGTCACGAAGCCGATCGAGCCATGGGTCTGATCGCGCAGGATCGGCGTGATATAGGTGAAGACGGTGAACATCGCGCTGGCGCCGACCACGGTGAGGCCGAGCGCGGCGAGCACCGGCCCGCGCATCAGCACGCGCAGTTCGGACCGTGCATCGCCCTCGGTCGGGGCCGGCATGTCGGGCAGGGTCAGGCGCAATGCCGCGATGGTGAGGACGCCCAGCGCCGCGATGCCCCAGAAGGCAGCACGCCATCCCATGACTTCCCCCGCCCAGGTTGCCAGCGGCACGCCGACGACATTGGCGATGGTCAGCCCCATGAACATGGCGGCGACCGCGCCCGCCTGCCGCTGGGGCGGGACCAGGCTGGCGGCGACGATCGATCCGACGCCGAAGAAGGCGCCATGGTTGAGCGAGGTGATGATGCGCGCGAACAGCAGCATCGCATAGCTGGTGGAGAGCGCCGCGATCAGATTGCCGATGGTGAAGATGGCGGCGAGGCCGATCAGCAGGGTACGGCGCGGCAAGCGGCCGGTGGTCAGCGTCATCAGCGGCGCGCCCAGCATCACACCGATCGCATAGGCGCTGATGAGCAGGCCGGCGGCGGGGATGGAGACGCCAAGGTCGGTGGCGATGACGGGCAACAGGCCCATCGGCGCAAATTCGGTGACGCCGATGCCAAAGGCACCGGCCGCCAGCGCGAGCAGCGGTGGATTGATCTTCATGATGCTCCTCCCGTCAGACAAGCGGCGGGTTCAGCCGAGCGAAACCGGCCTGTTGATGATAGGGGGCGTGGGGATAGGCCGGCATCTGGTAGCTGGCCCGGTCGAGCCGGGCGACCTGATCGGCGGTCAGCGACCAGCCGACCGCACCCAAATTCTGACGCAACTGTTCCTCATTGCGGGCGCCGATGATGACCGACGACACAGTCGGCCGCTGCAACAGCCAGTTGAGCGCGACCTGCGGCACCGTCTTGCCGGTTTCCGCCGCAATCTCGTCCAGCGCGTCGACCACGCGATAGAGATGCTCCTCCTCCACCGGCGGCGCGAAGGCGGCGGTCTGGTGCAGGCGGCTGCCCTCCGGGATCGGGCTGCTGCGCCGGATCTTGCCGGTCAGGCGGGCCCAGCCGAGCGGGCTCCACACCAGTGCACCCACGCCCTGGTCGGCGGCGAGCGGCATCAGGTCGGCCTCATAGGCGCGGCCGATCAGCGAATAATAGACCTGGTGTGCGACGAAGCGCGGCCAGCCATGGCGATCCGCCACATCCAGCGCCTTCATCAGCTGCCAGCCGGGATAGTTGGACACGCCGACATGGCGCAGCTTGCCGGCGCGGACCAGCCCGTCGAGCGTCGCCAGCAATTCCTCGACCGGGGTCGAGGCGTCGAAGGCGTGAAGTTGCAGCAGGTCGATATGATCGGTGCCAAGGCGCCGGAGCGCGGCTTCAATGCCGCCGATCAGCCGGTCGCGCGACACGCCCCAGTCATTGGGGCCATCGCCGGTCGGCAGGCCGAGCTTGGTCGAGATCAATAGCTGATCGCGCCGCCCCCTGATCGCCGCGCCCAGCACTTCTTCGGACGCGCCGTTCGAATAGACATCGGCGGTGTCGAACAGGGTGATACCGGCGTCGAGGCAGATGTCGAGCAGACGGCGGGCCTCCTGCGCGTCGCTATGGCCCCAGGCGCCGAACAGGGGGCCAGAGCCGCCGAAGGTGCCGGTGCCGAAACTGAGCGCCGGCACGCGCAGGCCCGACGCCCCCAATTGCCGATATTCCATCATCATCCCTTTCCATTCCGTGATGGACGCATAAATGGAAGGCAGGACTTCCCGCGTTTAGAGGGTCGCAAGGCGAAGGATCTTTGCAATGGATGAAAAGATACCCTTTCATGCCGATCGAGCACGGGCGCTGGAAACCTTCGCCGCCGTGGTCGCAGAGGGCAGTTTTTCGGCCGCGGGGCGATTGCTGGGCCTCACCCCCTCCGCCGTCAGCCGCGCGGTCGACCGGATCGAGGATCGGCTGGGGGTGCGGCTATTGCTGCGCTCCACCCGCGCGCTGACGCTGACGGCGGAGGGGCAGGCCTATCTGGCCAGCGCGCGCCGCATCCTGGCCGATCTGGACGAGGCGGAACAGACGATCGCCGATCGCGGCGCGCCGCGCGGGCGGCTGCGGGTCAGCGCCGCCCATTCCCATGGCCGGCTGTGCATCGTGCCGTTGCTCGGCGAATTTGCGCAGCTCTATCCGCATATATTGGTCGACATCAGCCTGAGCGACCGGCTGGTCGATATCGCCGGCGGGCAAGCGGATGTCGCGATTCGCTTCGGGCCGCTGGCCGACAGTCCGCTGACCGCCCGCAAGCTGGGCGAGAATGGCCGCGTCATCGTCGCCTCCCCCGCCTATCTCGCCCGGCATGGCACGCCGGTCGTGCCGGAGGATCTGCACGATCATAACTGCCTGAACTTCAATTTTCGCCGCGCCGAACCGGTCTGGCCCTTCCGCAAGGACGGGCGCGACTATGCATTGAGCGTGCGCGGCACGATCGAGGCGAATAATGGCGAAACGCTGGGGCAGCTGGCAGCCGATGGCGTCGGCATCACACGGGTCGGCCGGTTCAGCGTCCAGCCCGAACTGGCGTCGGGCGATCTGGTGCCATTATTGGAAGACTATAATCCCGGCGATATCGAGACGATCCATGCCGTGTTCCTGGGCGGCACCAATGTGCCGGCACGGCTGCGCGTGTTCGTGGACTTCTTGGCGGAACGGCTGACGCGACCTGCATCGGCGGCCTGAGCCGGGCGGCGCCTATATATCCCCGCGGCGGACCAGTTGCCGGCTAATCCGGGTCGGTGCCAGATGGCGGCAGAGCGCGTCCAGTGCTGCGGCCGGATCATGGCGCGCGCCGCACAGGAAGATGTCGACCGCCGCATAGCCATGTTCGGGCCAACTATGGATCGACATATGGGATTCGGCCAGCAGCGCGACGCCGGTGACGCCCTGACCTTCGCCGAAATGATGGAGATGCAGGCCGATCACCGTCGCGCCCGCGCTGTCCGCAGCCGCGCGCAGGGCGGTTTCGACCAGCGCCACATCGTCGAGCACGGGACAGCCATAAAGATCCGCCAGCAGATGCCGGCCATCATAGGTCATGGGCGGTTTCACAGCAAAGTCTCATGCGCATGGCCGATCGCGGACAGCGCCGCCTCGGCGGCGGCCATGCCCTGATAATGGGCTTCCTCGAACAGCGACAGACCGCTGAGGTCGGAATGGGCGCGGAAGAAGGGAGGCAAAATCGCGGCGCGTTGCGCCGGCGCAACCTGCCAGAGGAAGCCGGGCGTCGGCCGGATCATGGCATGGCCCCATTTCCACAGGTCGATCGAGCCGATCGCGCCATCAAGGTCGGGGTTCATGGCCAGCAGGTCGTCACGCACCAGCCGCCGCCAGTCGGCATCGGATCGCTCGACCAGCAGGCGGCGGGCGTTGGCGGGCGGCATGTCGGACAGCGCCATATACCAGGTCAGGACCGTCGGCCCTTCGCGCGAGGCGTTCTGATGCGTGGCGACGACATAGCCGAGCGAAGCGCTGCTGGCGGAAACATTGTCCCAGGCGACCCCGCTGCCCTTCCCCGCCGGCGCGCGATCGACGGTGACATTGGCGATCAGCCAGGGCGCATAGCTGTGGGCGGCGTCAGCCTGCTCGCCCAACAGGCGGCTGGCGATGAAGTGCGGCATGGCGAGGATGACGGCATCGGCGCGGTAGCGGATGCTGGTCCCGCGCGCGGCATCGAAGACATCGACCGTTGCGCCGCCGGCATCGTCAGGGCGGGCGCGAAAGGCGATCTGGCCGGTCAGGACGCGGTCGCCCAGCCGATCGGCGATCAGTCGGGTGAGGCGGCCATTGCCTTCGGGCCAGGTCAGTTCATTGTCGCCCGTGCCATCGGCGGTGAAGCCGCGCCGGCTGGCGAAATAATGGATGCCGGCCCAGGCCGACACCTCCGCCGGTTCGGTGCCATAGTCATCGCGGCAGGCGTAGCGGACATGGGCGCGCAACACCGGCGAGGTCCAGCCCTGCCGATCGAGCCACTGCGCAAAGCTGATCCGGTCGAGCGCGACCAGGTCGGCATCCTGCGCGCTATAGGCGATGGGAATGGCAAAGGCGGGCCGCCCCTGCGCATCCCGGCGGCGGGAGAAATCGGCCATGGCCCGGTCGAAGGCGGCAAGATCGGCCCTGTCCTTCGCCGACAGGCCGGTTTTCGGCACCAGCCCCTCCTGCCATTTGCCCTGCCACAGCAGGCGTTCCTGCAAGTCGGCACAAAGCTGCAGCGGATCATAGACCGGTCTGCCGTCCCGATCGCCGACGATCATGCCGAGCTGCCGCAGCATATGGCGCAGGCCGCACGCTTCCTGATTGGGGATGGGGAGATAATGGGCGCCCAGCGGATAGGCGGACACGGCGTTGCGGCCGCCACGCGCATTGCCGCCGGGCTGCCGCTCCAGTTCGATCAGGCGGAAATCATCATAGCCCGCCTCGTGCAGGCGCCAGCCGGCGGTCAGGCCGGCAACGCCGCCACCTGCGATCAGGATGGGCACATGCGCCTCCCGCTCCGGTTCGGGAAAGGCCCCGTCGCGCAGCCGGTGGCCAAGCGTCATATCGGCGCCGCCGCTGCTGCCCGAAGTCGAGGTTTCACAGCCGGGCAGAGCCAAAGCAGTAGCCGCCGCCATGCCGCCCTTGAGCACGGCGCGCCTGTTCTGGACTATGGGATCAGCCTTCATAGCGCGCCCATTCCTCGGCGAAGCTGCGCACCAGCGCCTGATTGTCGAGCCGGTTCACCGGCACCGGGCGGCGCGCCATGTCGGGTGGGAAGACCAGCGCCTGCCGTGCGGTCGCGTCCGACAGGAAACGGTTGTCCGGCAGCAGTCGCGTCGTCGCCCCCGGATCGGCCAGCCCGGCAAGGATGAAGCCCCATTCGCCGAAACTGGGCACATAGACATGATAGGGGCGTGTGTGGAAACCGGCCGCTTCCAGCGTCTGCGCCACGGTCCAGAAGGCGGCGGGCGCGACCAGCGGCGATGTGCTCTGGATCACCGCCATGCCGCCGGGCGCGAGATGCGGCCGCAGCATGCGGTAGAAGGTCTCGGTATAGAGCTTGCCGACCGAGAAATCGACCGGATCGGGAAAGTCGACGATGATGACGTCGAACCGTGCCCTGGTCTCGCGCACCCAGCGGAAGGCGTCGGCATTGACGACGTGCATGCGCTTGTCGGTGAGCGCGCCGCCGTTGAGTGAGCGCAGCAGCCCGGTCTGGCCGAACAGGCGGGTCATGGCCGGATCGAGATCGACCAGCGTGACGCTGCGCACCTGGGGATGGCGGAACACCTCGCGCGCGGCGAGGCCATCGCCGCCGCCCAGGATCAGCACATGTTCGGGCCGTGCCACCCGCCCCATCGCCGGATGCACCAGCGCCTCATGATAGCGATATTCGTCGCGCGAGGAGAATTGCAGATTGCCGTTGAGATAGAGGCGGATGTCGTCGTCATGCCGGGTCAGCACCAGCCGCTGATAGGGGCTGGAGGTGGCGTAGATCACGCGCTCCCCATAGGCCGCGATTTCCGACCAGCGCTGGATGCGATCGGCGAGCAGGAAACCGGCAATCAGGCTGGCCATCACCAGCAACGCCAGGATGCGCTCGCGCATCAGGCTGGCCCGCGCGGGGACCAGCAGCAGCAGGAGCAGCGCGACGCCGACATTGAGCAGGCCGAACATCAGGCCGGTGCGGATCAGCCCCAGATGCGGCACCAGCAGCAGCGGAAAGAGCAGCGATGCCGCCAGCGCCCCGACATAGTCGAAGGTCAGGACGTTCGACACCGTCTCGCTGAAGTCGAAACGGTCGCGCAGGATACGCATCAGCAGCGGGATTTCGAGGCCGACGAGGAAACCGATGACGAAGACGAGGCCGTATAGGATCGGCCGGAACTGTTCGACCAGCGGGAAGAGCAGGAACAGGCCGGCGGCCGACCAGCCACCCAGCAAAGCGACCAATATCTCCACCCGGATGAACAGCCGCAGTTCGTCGCGCTTCACATAGCGCGAGCACCAACTGCCCACGCCCATGGCGAACAAATAGGTGCCGATGACGGTCGAAAATTGCGTAACGCTGTCGCCCAGCAGATAGCTGGCGATGGTGCCTGCGAGCAGTTCGTAGATCAGGCCGCAGGTCGCAACCGCGAACACGCTGGCCAGCAACAGCCCGACCAGCGCGGTGCGCTTGCGCTCCGTCGGGGCAGAAGGCGTGTCAGCCATGAATGGCGGCGGCAACGATGATCCCGAGCGCAATGGCGATAGCGCCCGCAAACTGGGCGACGGCGAGATTCTGCTTGTCGCGTATCTCCTCCCACAGCTTGCCCGGCGTCAGCAGGTCGAGAATGACGAAGCCGACGACGAAGACCAGGATGCCGACCCCGGCATAGACGAGCGAATTGAGCAATGTCGGCAGCGAGATGAGCATCGACGTCTCCTATTTATGCGTGGGACCATAAGCGCGATAGGCGCCAGCCGTGCGGCCGCCATCGGCGAAGGGGGAATAGCCCTGCGATGCGGCCGCGAGATAGAGGCCAAGCACGCCAAGGCACCAGAGGGCGTAAAGAAAGCTGCTGCGGCTCATGGCGATTGCATCCCTTGCAGCCAGTCGTCGGCATCGGCCGGCGACCCATCCTTCTGTGCCAGCCGCGCATTTTCGAACAGGATGTGCAGCACCAGCATCAAGAGCGGCGGAACCAGGATCATCAGCACCGCCAGCCAGAAGTTGGAAGCGAAGCGCGCGCCGCGCGCCACGGTGAGGACAATCTCGACCGGCGGCAGTCCTTCGGCCTTGTAGGTTCCGCTCGATGGATCGAAGGCAAAATTGCCGGTGCCGCCCCAATGATGCGCCTGCGCTTCTACCACCAGATCATAGGTGCCGGCCGGCAGACTGGCGACCTTCAGCGTCTGCGCCCGCGCGCCTTCCGACCAATAGCCGTCGGAATCCCGCCCCGAATAATGTTCGTTGAGCGCATAGGCATCATAGCTGTCCTGAGTCTTGCGATCGACGAAGGCGACATCGACATCGACCCAGCCCTGTTCGACGCCGGGCGTTTCCACCTCGACCGTCATCGCCTGTCGTCCGAGCGGCAACTGGATCGGGCCAAATGTCTGCGACACGGCCGGGCCATCGGGGATCGCCGACAGGCTGAAGCCCTGGGGCTGCGCAGTCCAGCCGAACAGAGACACCAGCACCAGCAGCGCCACAAAGGACAGAGCGGCGATCGGCCACCAGCCCTTGATCCGCCGGGCGTAAGGCGATGGCTGATGCGCAAGCGGCGTCATCCCCGGCAGCCAGGCCGGCGGCGGCGCGACATCGAAAGCGGCACCGATTTCCTGTCCGGTCAGCAATTCGCTGATCGTCCAGTTCTTCTCCCGGTCGTCCTGTTCCAGGCTCAGCATGAAGCCGGGGCGGACATAATCGGTGGCGCGCACCGACTCCCCCACCTTGACCCGCCAGTAGAATTCGCCCGCCACCCGCGTCACCCGCGCAGTACTGCCGCTGTAGAAGGGACTGAAGCGGCGGCGTCCGACGATCAGGTCGCCACCGTCACGCTGCGGCGTGGCGGTCAGCATGGTGCCAAGGCTCCAATGACCGTTCTGCGCGATCAGCCAGCGATAGCCGGTATAGGGGTTGAACAGCAGATATTCGTCCCAGGCCGCCCAGCCATCGGTCCGTTGCAGCCAGCCGATCGCTTCCCACTCCACGCCGCGCAACATGCCGCGCGTGCCGAGCGGAATGGCGAGCGATGCCTGCACCTCATGATAGCGGGTGATGATCCGCGCATCTGGATTGGTCGCATCGATCAGCGTGCCGCAATATTCGCAGGCGAGCGTCACCGTATAGCCGGCCGCGCGCATGGCGATCGTCCCGCCGCAGGCCGGGCAGGACAGGGTGCGGACGCTGGCGTCGTCAGGCAACATCGGCAGGCAGGCTCCAGCCCGGCAGCGCGCGCAGCTTGCGCGGTTGCAGCGACGCCAGCGTCACATGATGGCCGACATAGAGGGACGGGCCGTGCCGATCCTTCTGGAAGGATGCGCAGCGCCCGTCGCGGTTGCGGAAATCGGCGCTCAACGCTTCCCAGCCGGCCGGCGCGGTGAAGGGCAGTTCGCCCTCGCAGCCGATGCAGCGCACGGTACGGATATCGGCGACCTCATAGCTGTGCCCGGCAATATTGCCGCTCTCGCCCGGCATGACCGGCGTGTCGTTCATCAGGCGGCGGATCATCTGCGCCAGCGATCCGGCCAGTTCCACCTCGCGCAGCGCCATGAACTGGCCCATCGCCTCGCCCAGCCAGCCATGGCTGCCGTCGGCCAGCAGCATCAGCCATTCGTTCCAGGCGCCATCGTCCCAGGCCCAACGGACCCGGCCGATGATGGAAAAGGACTGGTCGAAACACTGGCCTTCGGTGCCGATCTGGATCGGGCTGATGTCGAAGGGCAGGACCGCCGCCTCCCCCATCGCGCCCGCACTCTGGCTGTAGCGCACGACCAGCGTGCGACAATAGTCGCACACCCGGACGGGCAGCGCCGGCGAGCGGAAGACGACCTCCGCGCCGCATGTGGGACAGGCAAGGAATTGCATCGACGGCTTAGCGAATGCGGCCCAGCAGTTCCGCCTTCTTGCTGTCGAACTCGGCCTGGGTAAGCGCCCCCATTTCCAGCAGCTTGTGCAGCCTTTCGATCAGGGCGAAGGGGTCTTCGGCGGGCGCTGCGGGCGCGCTTGCCGCGCTGCCCATCGCGCCGGCCATGGCCTGGCCTATGGCAAGGCCGGCCGCCGCGCCTGCGCCGACGCCGGCAACGCCGCCCGACTGCGCCGCCGCGGTCTCTATCGCCTCGGCCGCCTGGAACTTGGCATAGCGGTCGAGATCGCCCAGCACGCGCATCGAACTGGCCTTGTCGAGATGCTTCTGCACCTCTTCGGGCAGCGACAGGCTTTCGACGAAGAAGCTTTCGACCGACAGGCCCCATTGCGCAAAGGCCGGAGCGACCGCGGCCTTGAGCGCATCGGACAGCGCGCTCTGGCTGGCGGCCAGGTCAAGGAAGGCGGTGCCGCCGCCTGCCACGCCGGTCGCCAGTGCGGTCTGGATCGCGGCGCGAAGCTGGGGCTCGACGTCGGCCACCTTCACCTCGCCCAGCGTCCCCATAATACGCGCGGCAAAGGGGGCGATTTCCTTGATACGGAAACTGTAGCTGCCAAAGGCGCGGACGCGCAGCGGCCCCAGTTCGGGGTCGCGCAGCGTCACTGGCTGCGCGGTTCCCCATTTGAGGCCAATCTGCTCCTTTTCGGAAAAGAAATGGACATCGGACTTGAAGGGCGACTTGAACCCTTTGTCCCAATTCATGATCGCCGTCAGCAGCGGCAGGGTCGATGTGTCGAGCGTGTAGAGGCCGGGGCCGAACATGTCGGCGATGCGCCCTTCGTTGAAGAAGGCGGCGATCTGCCCCTCTCGCACCGTCAGTTGCGCGCCATTCTGGATTTCCCGATCGGCCAGCGGAACCCGCCAGCCAAGCTGGCCCGGTTCCTCCACCCAGTCGATGACGTCCACGAACTGCTTCGAGAGAAAATCCAATATTCCCATGACACTCCCCTGCACCCGCCATCAGTGTAGATGTCTGGTGTGGCGGGACAAGAGGATTTGCAACGCCAATCGGCAAATGGCGGTGATTTCGACCGGCATGCGGGTCGCAGGCCTTGGCGTTCCTTCTTGGGGGACCGCCAGCACCTTCCATCTGGGCAGGTCGCTCCCCTGCCGCACTGCGGCGGCCGTCATATAAGCTGCGCATCACTGTCATGTGCGCTTCATACTCCCCTCCTACCCGGGCGCCGAAAGGGGAGAAATATCATGCACTTCCGTTCTCTAGCTCTCGCTGCCATCAGCCTGCCCGTTTTCGCTACGGCAACCGCCCATGCCGAAACGCCCGATGCCGCCCCAGCCGATTCGATCATCGTCACCGCGCAGCTGCGCGAACAGGATCCTATCGACGTGCCGATGGCGCTGAGCGTCGTCGGCAATGAACAGATGGACCGTATGGGCCTTTATGAGTTCGATGCGCTGTCGCGCTTCGTGCCCGGTTTCGACGTCCAGAACCAGTCGCCCAACAATCCCGGCTTCGTGATGCGCGGCATCACGTCGGACAGCGGCACCGCCAGCAACGAACCGCGCGTGTCGGTCTATCAGGATGGCGTTTCCATCTCCAAGTCGCGCGGCTCCTATGTCGAGCTGTTCGATATCGAGCGGGTCGAGATCGCCAAGGGGCCGCAATCGACCCTCTATGGTCGCGGTGCGCTGATCGGTGCGGTCAATATCATCCAGAACAAGGCCAAGCTGGACGATTATGAAGCCGCCGGCCGGGTGTCCTATGGCAATTACAACAGCTGGCTGACCGAGGGCATGGTCAATGCGCCGATCGGCGAAGGCATGGCGATCCGCCTGGCCGGCCGCATCCGCAAGCGCGACGGCTATACCGAAAATCTGCTGGGCGGCGCCGATTTCAACTCGGCCGACACCAAGGCGGTGCGCGGCAGCTTCCATGGCGAGAAGGGCGATTTGAGCTTCGACCTGATCGGCAATTATCAGAAGGACACGCCAAGCGGCACCGGTTTCAAGGCGATCGCCTATAATCCGACCGATCCTGCCACCAGTGCCGTGATCGGCGATCGCGGCCGCACCAGCGGCGCCGCACTGGCAGCGGCCGATGGCTTCGAGGGTGGCAAGGGGCTGGGCCTCGACCGTCAGGTCTGGGGCGTCACCGGCATCGCCAGGCTGAAGCTCAACGACCAGTTCAACCTCACGTCCACCACCGCCTTCCGCCGCTTCGACGCGCTGGAAATCTTCGACGCGGACGGCATTTCCCTGCCGATGCTGACCGCGGCGGAAGATGCGCGCGGCCGCCAGTTCAGTCAGGAATTCCGCCTGACCTATGAAAGCGGCCCGATCTCCGCCTTCCTGGGCGGCAGCTATTTCTGGGAAAATGGCACGCAGCGCGTCCCCACCCAGTTTGACGAGCGCGCCACCCTCGCCCGGCTGGCCGGCGCGCTGAACGGCGGCGGTGCCATCCCCGGCCGCGCCGCCACCGATCCGGTGCCGGCCGCCCTGCTCGCCAGCCCGGCCTTCACCGGCGCGCTGCTCCAGGGTGTCGCCAGCGCCTATGGCGTCGCGCTGTCGAGCGCGCAGGCCCAGGCGATCGCCGCCAACCTCAAGTCCAATCATCTCGAAAGCACCACCAATGGCGCGCGCACCCGCGCCTTTGACCTGTTCGGCGACGTGACCCTGCGCCTGTCCGACCAGTTCGAGCTTGGCGGCGGTCTGCGCTACACCCATGACGACAAGCGCAGCACCTATATGTCGTCGGTCGACAATGGCCGGTCGATCCTGGGCGGGCTGATCGGCGCGCTGGGCCAGCCGGCTGCGGTGCGCACGGCCCTGCTGCAGGCACTGGCCGTGCCCGGCGCGGCGAACATCCCTACCTCGGCCGCCTATCCGGTGCCGATGTTCGGCCTCGGCGCCCAGCCGACCGCCGGCAATGGCGGGGTCAACAGCGACACGCTCAGCAATGGCGGCTTTTCCTGGCGCCTGACCGCCCGCTACAAGCCGGGCACCGATACCAGCCTCTATGCGACCTATGCCCGTGGCCGTCGCCCGCAAGTGCTGGCCGCCAGCGCGCCGTCCGCGCCGATGGGCGCCACCCGCTTTTCCGTGCTGGACTCCGAAACGGTCGACAGTTTCGAACTGGGCGCCAAGACAGCGCTGATGAACCGCACCCTGTTCCTCGACGGCGCGGCCTTCTTCTACCAATATGATAATTTCCAGACCACGGTGCAGCAGGGCACGCAGTTCGTCCTGACCAATGCCGGCAAGGCGGAAAGCTATGGCTTTGAAGGCCAGTTGCGCTGGGTGCCGAGCGATGTGCTGACCCTGTTCGCAACCTATGCCTATAATCACAGCCGCTTCAAGACCGGCGTGCGCGACGGCAACCACTTCCGCCTGTCGCCCGACCATAGCGCGTCCTTGGGTGCGCAGGCGTCCCTGCCCGCCGGCCCCGGCCGCATCATCTTCACGCCCAGCGTAACCTGGCAGTCCAAGGCCTATTTCGACGATGACAATGACCGCCCGGACCTGCAGCAGCCGCCCGCCGCATTGGTCGCCGACAATATCCAGGACGAATGGCAGGGCAGCTATGCGCTGGTCAATGCGCGCCTGGGTTATGAGGCGCCCGGTGGCACCTGGCGGATCGAGGGCTTCATCGAGAACGCCTTCGACAAGAAATATATCATGGATGCGGGCAATACCGGCGACAGCCTGGGCATGCCGACCTTCATCGGCGGCGCGCCGCGCTTTTATGGCGTGTCGGCCGGCTTCCGCTTTGGCGGTGCGCAATGAGCGAGGATGGCATGACGCTTGACCGCCGCGCGGCGCTGGGCCTCATCGGCTCGGGCGCTGCCCTCCCCGGCATCGGCATGGCGGCGACACAAGCCGCCGCCAGCTTCGTCCATGGTGTGGCCAGCGGCGATCCGACCCAGCGCGGCGCGATCCTGTGGACCCGCGTCACCCCGGCCGACCCGGCGCAGCAGGCGGCGATCTCCCTGCGCTGGCATGTCGCCGAAAGCGCCGGCGGCAAGCCGGTCGAAAGCGGCACCGCGCAGGCTCGCCCCGCCCGCGACTTCACCGTCAAGGTCGAGCCGCGCAGCCTCAAGGCCGGCCATGACTATCATTACTGGTTCGAACTGGCGGACGGCACGCAATCACCCGTCGGTCGCTTTCGCACCCTGGCCAGGGGCGCCGCGGCCGATGCCGTGCTGGCGGTGGTCTCCTGCCAGCTCTACCCCGGCGGCTTCTTCACCGCCTATGACTCGATCGCCGCGCTCGACCGGATCGATGCGGTCGTGCATCTGGGCGACTATATCTATGAATATGGCGCCGACGGCTATGGCGCGGAGATCGGCCAGAAGATCGGGCGCGGGCTGGAACCCGCGCATGAGATCGTGACCTTGGCCGACTATCGCACCCGCCACGCCCATTACAAGGGCGACAGGAGCCTGCAGGCGGCCCATGCCCGTGCCGCCTTCATCTGCGTCTGGGACGATCATGAAACCGCCAATGACAGCTGGATCGGCGGCGCGGAAAATCACCAGCCCGCGACCGAGGGCAACTGGGCGAAGCGCAAGGCCGCCGCGATGCAGGCCTATTTCGAATGGATGCCGATCCGCGATCCGCAGGGCAATGATCCCTGGGAAGCGATCAACCGCCGGTTCGACTTTGGCGATCTCGCCACCCTGCTGATGGTCGAGACGCGCCTGCTCGCCCGCAGCGAACAGGCCGGCTTCAAGGGCGAGACGCCGGGCCGATCGGAAGTCGCGGCGGTGCTGGCCGAACGCAACCGGCCGGACCGCGAAATGCTGGGCGAGCCGCAGCGCGCCTGGCTGGAAAAGGAACTGGCCGCATCGGTCAAGGCCGGCACGCCCTGGCAGATATTGGGCAATCAGGTGGTGATGGCGCGGGTCAACGGCCCGGACCTTGCCAAGCTGTTCGGCGCGGAAAAGGCCGCGGCGATGGTTGCGACGCTGGAACCGTCGGTGCGGGCGCAGGTGGAACTGGCGCAAGCGGGCTATCGCGCCGGCCTGCCCTTCAACCTCGATGCCTGGGACGGCTATCCGGCCGCGCGCGAGCGGCTCTACCAGAGCATCCGCCGGGCCGGCGCCCATCCCTTGGTGCTGGCCGGTGACAGTCATGCCTTCTGGGCCAATCAACTGGCCGACGCACAGGGCAATGCCATCGGCGTGGAATTTGGCACGTCATCGATCAGCAGCCCGTCAATCGGCGACATGCTGCCGAAAATGCCGATCGGCGACCTGCTGCGACAGGCAAGCCCGGAGGTCGCCTTTTGCGACCAGCGCGCCAAGGGCTATATCCTGCTGACGCTGACGCGGGAACAGGCGACCGGCGACTATATCGCCATGTCGACCATCTATGCCCCCAAGGCAGAGGCGCGCACGCTCAAGCGCTTCTCGCTGCCAGCGGGCGCCACCCGGTTCGACGCGACCTGAAGGCGTCGGGGGCGGCGGATGCCCTGCCCGCAGCCCCCCGATGGCAATCCCACCCGATCGCAGCACGGCATTGAACGGATAGGCCAGGCCGTCGCACGAGCGGCAATGCAATTGGCGCCGTGCCGATCGGCGCTTGCCTTAGCGCCGCTTCCTCCCGCGCAAAACCAACCTCGACACCTTCGATCAGGCAAGCATTCTCGCTGCCGCTCACCAATATAGTCATGCACCAAGGAAATGCCTCGGCTTCAAAACGCCCGCCGAGACATTCTCTCAACGCCAATCACATGTTGCACATCGAACGTGATTTACATCCCAGCCTCCGCTGACATGATCCGATAGAGAAGCATTCGCCATCCCGCTCCTTTGTTCCCCTTCAGTCGGCGGAGAATATCCTACGTCGTTCGAAGCAATGACATTGCGGGTGGTCGCCATGCTCTATCTTGATCGAGTACGCTCGCCCCCCCCTTTACCCCAGCCTGCGGATCGGTCAGCCTTGGTTCGTCATGCGCGGCGAAGGGGACGGCGGATGCGAGTGGGTGGAGCGGCGATCATCGGGGCGGCGGCATTGCTGGCGACGGGATTGGGGGCTGCGCGTCCCGCCTGGCGCTGGCCTGCCCTGCCCTCTGGCGTTGCAGCGCCCGCCATCCCGTCCGACAATGGCATGAGCGCGGCCAAGGTCGCGCTTGGCCGCCGGCTCTTTTATGATCGTACGCTGTCGGCCGATGGCAGCATGGCGTGCGCCGATTGCCACCAGCAGGAGAAGGGCTTTGCCGATGGCCTGGCCACCCATCGGGGCGTGATGGGCGAGATGGGCGTGCGCAATGTGCCCGGCCTTGCCAATGTCGCCTGGCGCAGCGGCCTGACCTGGACCGAGGCCGGCCTGTCGACGCTGGAACAGCAGGCGATGGTGCCGATGACCGGTACCAAGCCGGTGGAGATGGGGCTGCCGCAGGATGATGTCGGGCTGGCCCGGCGGATCGGTGCCGACCCCTGCTATCGCCGGATGTTCGCGGCCGCCTTCCCCGACGCACCCAATGACCTGGATTTCGCAAGGGTGACCGCGGCGCTTGCGGCGTTCCAGCGCACGATGATCTCTTTCGGCAGCGCCCATGATCGAGGCGCATTGTCGCCACTGGCGCAGCGTGGGGCCAGGCAATTTGCCGCAGCGGGCTGCGGCAGCTGTCATTCCGGGCCGGACTTCACCGACAGCAAGACCCATTATGTCGGCACCGCTGCGCCGCAGGAGGTCGATGCGGCGGCCTATGGCGGCAAGCCCCTGCCGCCGGGCTTCGAGCCGCCGCCCGAACAGTTCCGCACGCCGTCGTTACGCAATGTCGCCGTCACTGGCCCATGGCTGCACGATGGCCAGTCGCCGACGATCGAATCAGCCATCCGCCGCCACGCCGCGCCGATGCTGGTCGATGTCGACATGCCCGCCCTGCTCGCCTTTCTCGACGCGCTGACAGACCATGATTTCCTGAACAATGCCGCGCTGGGCCGGCCGGCTGCGACCTGCCCGATTCCCGTATGAGCTGACCCCGCCTGAAACCACCCGTTCGACGGACAAAAAAAGGGCCAGCCCCGAAAGGCCGGCCTTGATAAGTTTTAGGAGAGGATGCCTGAAAGGCAGGTCCTATGTGCAGCGCAGCGCGTTCTTTCGCAATTGCGAAGGGCGGAACCGGCGTTGCAGATATTGCAACTTCATTACCGCCCGGACGATGAGACGGCAAAACGCCCGGCGTCCCTGAGGGACGCCGGGCGTTTCAAGTCATTGTTCTGACGCTATTTTGCGAGATGCCGTTTCCAGCCTCTCGATCCGGTCAGCGCGTCAGCTTCTTATAGGCAAGGCGCGTCGGACGATCGGCGGCATCGCCCAGGCGACGACGCTTGTCTTCCTCATAGGCTTCGAAATTGCCCTCGAACCATTCGACATGGCTGTCGCCTTCGAAGGCGAGGATGTGGGTCGCCAGACGGTCGAGGAAGAAGCGGTCATGGCTGATGACCACGGCGCAACCGGCGAAATTCTCGATCGCCTCTTCCAGTGCCGCCAGCGTTTCGACGTCAAGGTCGTTGGTCGGTTCGTCGAGCAGCAGCACGTTGCCGCCGCGCTTCAGCATCTTGGCGATGTGGACGCGGTTGCGCTCACCACCCGACAGCTTGCCGACATTCTTCTGCTGGTCCTGGCCCTTGAAGTTGAAGGCGCCGACATAGGCACGCGTCGACATGTCATGCCCGTTGACCTTGACGTAGTCGAGGCCGTCCGAAACTTCTTCCCAGACATTCTTCGACGCGTCGAGATGGTCGCGGCTCTGGTCGACATAGCCCAGACGCACGGTCGAGCCGATGTCGATCTCGCCCGAATCGGGGGTTTCCTGACCGGTGATCAGACGGAACAGGGTCGACTTGCCCGCGCCGTTCGGGCCGATGACGCCGACGATGCCGCCGGGCGGCAGCATGAAGGACAGATCCTCGAACAGCAGCTTGTCGCCATAGGCCTTGGAAATGCCCTTGGCCTCGATCACCTTGCCGCCCAGACGCTCGGGCACCTGAATGACGATCTGCGCCTTGCCGGGCGCGCGATTTTCCTGGGATGCAACCAGCTGCTCGAACTTGGCGATACGCGCCTTGGACTTGGTCTGACGGCCCTTGGGCCCCTGACGGATCCATTCCAGCTCGTCATTGATCGCCTTCTGGCGGCCGGTCGCCTCGCGGTCTTCCTGCTCCAGACGCTTGGCCTTCTTCTCCAGATAGGTGGAGTAGTTGCCTTCATAGGGGAAATATTTCCCGCGATCGAGCTCCAGGATCCAGCCGACGACATTGTCGAGGAAGTAGCGGTCGTGGGTGATCATCAGCACCGACCCGGCATATTCCTTGAGGTGATTTTCCAGCCAGGTGACGCTTTCGGCGTCAAGATGGTTGGTCGGTTCGTCGAGCAGCAGGATGTCCGGCTTCTGGATCAGCAGGCGGGTGAGCGCGATGCGACGCTTTTCACCGCCCGACAGGCTTTCCACCGACCAGTCCGACGGCGGACAGCGCAGCGCTTCCATCGCGATTTCGAGCTGGTTGTCGAGCGTCCAGCCATCGGCCGCGTCGATCTGCTCCTGCAGCGTGCCCATTTCCTCCATCAGCGCGTCGAAATCGACGTCTTCCGGCGGATCGGCCATGATCATGCTGATCTCGTTGAAGCGATCCAGCTTGTCCGCCATCTCGCGGGCGCCGTCCTTGACATTCTCCAGCACATTCTTGGTCGGGTCGAGCTGGGGCTCCTGCGGCAGATAGCCGACGGTGACATTCTCGCCCGGCCAGGCTTCGCCGCTGATGTCGGTGTCGATGCCGGCCATGATCTTGATCAGGGTCGATTTGCCCGCGCCGTTCGGGCCGACGATGCCGATCTTGGACCCGCGATAGAATTGCAGATTGATGTTGTTCAACACCGGCTTGGGCGCGCCGGGGAAGGTCTTTGTCATGTTCTTCATGACATAGGCATATTGCGATGAGGCGGACATGGGTTCGCGCAGCTCCAAAGGGTATGGACAGGAAAATTTGCGCCGAATTAGCGAAGGCGGAAGCCATTGGCAAATGGGGTATGTCTGAGTAAGCCTTCAGCCATGCAGAAAATCCGATCGGGCCCGCTCGCCGCCCTGCTCCTTGGCAGCATCTTCACCCCCGCTCTGGCGCAGGCCGCTCCGGCCAGTGACGCGGCGATTCGCGAAGCCGCCCTGAAGGATGATGTCGCCTGGGACATTACCGAAGGGCTGACGACCGAAGTCGGCCCGCGCCCGGCCGCCACGCCGCTGGAAGCGCGCGGGCGCGAATGGGCCGCCACCAAGCTCAAGGCATTGGGCTTCGCCAACGTCCGCATCGAACCTTATAAGATGCCGCTGTGGGAACGCGTCCATGACGAAGCGGCGATCATCGCCCCCTTCCCGCAAAAGCTGGTCGTCGCGGCGCTGGGCAACAGCGGATCGACCCCGGCTCAGGGGATCGAGGGCGAAATCGCCTATTTTCCGACCATCGCCGACCTGCAGGCCGCGCCGGACAGCGCGGTGAAGGGCAAGATCGTGTTCGTCAGCCATGACATGGTCGCCGCCCAGGACGGGTCGGGCTATGGCTATTATGGTGCTGCCCGCCGCCAGGGCCCCAGCATCGCCGCCAGGAAGGGCGCGATCGCGATCCTGGTGAAGTCGATCGGCACCGATCATCACCGCATCGCCCATACCGGCGTGCAGATGTGGGCCGATGGCGTGACGCCGATCCCGGCCGTGGCCGTCAGCATACCCGATGCCGAACAGATGGCGCGCGTGGTCTCGCGCGGCCAGCCGGTCCGCGTCCACCTGACCGCCGTATCGAAGACCGCCAAGGACCAGCCGTCGGGCAATGTCATCGGCGAAATCCCCGGCAGCGATCCCAAGGCCGGCGTCATTGTTGCCGCCTGTCACCTCGACAGTTGGGACCAGGGCACCGGGGCGATCGACGACGCTTCGGGCTGCGGCATCGTGGCCGCTGCCGCGTTGCAGGTCGCCAAGGCCGGCGCGCCGCGTCGCACGATCCGCATACTCTTCGCCGGCGCCGAGGAAGTGGGCGGTAATGGCGGCCGCGCTTATCATGCCGCCCATGGCAAGGAGCCGCATGCGCTGGTGCTGGAATCGGACTTTGGCGCCGACAAGGTGTGGAAGGTCGACTTCACCCTGCCCGCGGGCCATGAAGCGCTTTCAGCCCGGATCGCACAGGGGCTGGCGCCGCTGGGCATCGTGCCGAGCCGTGACAAGGCGCATGGCGGGTCGGACATCGAACCGCTGGTGGACGCGGGCATCCCGGTGATCGACCTGCAGCAGGATGGCACGCGCTATTTCGACATTCACCACACGCCCGACGACACGCTGGACAAGATCGATCCGGCGCAGCTGCGCCAGAATGTCGCCGCCTGGGCGGTCACGCTCAACATTGCTGCGAATGCGACAGAAACATTGGGCATTAACTGAACTTTTATAGTAGAGAACGCCCCGTCGCGTGATTCTGCCGCTTCACCGACGTCAGAAAAGCATTGATTTGTGCAGCGCACACGTTAATGCGGGTCGCTCGCGTAGGGTCACATTTGTAACGTGCCAGACGCGGCATAATGCTATGGGAGCCGTACACAATGAAGAAGATCGCTGTTGTTTTCGCTTCGGCCAGCCTGATGGCCCTCGCCGCTTGCGGTGAGAAGCCGGCCAACGAAACCGCGAACGCTTCGAACGCCGTCGTCGAGAACGTTGTCGAAAACGCCGCCAACGCTGCTGACAACGCCGCCAACGCCGCCAACGAAGCTGCTAACGCCGCTAACGTTGCTGAGAACGTTGCGAACGCGCACTAATCTCTGCCACGGCGAGATTTCGAAGGGCGGGCCTATATGGTCCGCCCTTTTTGTTTGTCCGCGCAATATATGTGATCCGACATGATTTTCGGGCATTGACGCCGGCGGCGATCGACCGCTAAGGCGCGCGTGCATCGGGGAGTAGCGCAGTCTGGTAGCGCGCCTGCTTTGGGAGCAGGATGTCGCAGGTTCGAATCCTGTCTCCCCGACCATTTTCCAATATTATCAGTTAGATATACGGCGTCGCTGTTATTGCTTCAGCGCGATGCCATCGATCGGCGGACATCGTCCGTTGCGCCAGCCATGGCCATGTCGGCCTGAGCCACCGCCTCGCCGATCAGGATCAGGGTCGGACGATCATCGGCAAAAGCCTGCTTCACCAGCGGCAGGAGATCAAGGCGCGTACGCAACTGCTGTTCCTGCGGCAGCGACGCATCGCAGGTGATGAGCGCCGGGGTCGCGCCCGGCAAGCCCGCAGCGATCAGCGCGCGACTGAGTTCCGGAGCGGCCTCGCGTCCCATATAGACGGCCAGGGTGCAGGCCGGATCGGCCAGAGCATCCCAATCCAGATCCAGCGCCTGCCCCCGGCGGCTGTGCGCCGTCACGAACTGGACCCGGCGCGCAATCCCGCGCAGCGACAGGGAAATACCCGCCGACGCTGCGACGGCGCTGGCCGCCGTGATGCCGGGGCAGATCCGAACGCGAACGCCGACCGCGCGCAGCGCCGTCATTTCCTCGGTCGAACGGGCGAACATCGCCGGGTCGCCGCCCTTCAGCCGGACCACCCGCTTGCCCGCCAGCGCCGCCTCCACCAGCATTTCGTCGATCGTCTGCTGGTCCTTCGAATGGCGGCCCGACCGCTTGCCGACGCTGACCCGTTCGGCATGATCGGGAATGAGGTCCAATATGCCCGGCCCCACCAGCGCGTCGTAGAAGATGATGTCCGCTGCGCGGATCAGCCTTTCGGCCTTGCGGGTCAGCAGGTCGGGATCGCCCGGCCCGGCACCGACCAGCCAGACGTCGCCCGGCGCGATGAGGTCATTCGGCTGCATGCAATGTCTCCTGCGAGGTCTGGGCCAGGATATTGGCGATGGCGGGGCGGCAGGAGCCGCAATTGGTGCCGGCGCCCAGCGCCTTGCCGATGGCAGGCACGTCGACCAGTTTCTGGTCGCGGATCGCCGCGACGATCTGGTTGAGGCCGATATCGAAACAGACGCAGATGGTGGCCCCCTTGTCCGGCTGGCTGCCCGGCCCGCGCGCCGCCAGAACGGTTGCGCCGACATCGTCAACCGCCAGCTGGCCGATCAGCCAGTCGCGCGAGGGCAACAGGCCGGTGCGGGTGACGAACAGCACGCCCGCCAGCCGGCCATCCTGGATGATCGCGACCCGTCGGCTGCCGCGCACATGATCGATCGCCTCGACCCGCTCGCCCCTGGGCAGGCAGGCTTCCAGCAGGGCGGCATCGCCATTGCCGGCCAGTTCATAGAGCGCGCCGCCCGGCACCGAGACCCGCGTTGCCCAGAGGCAGGGCAATTTCACCGACTCTTGCCCGCGCAGGATCAGGAAGCCCTGCCATTGGGTCGAGACCTTCTCGATCGCCGCCGGGGTCGACTTGAAACCGGGCTGGCCCGAATGCGGATCGACCAGCGGGCGCGGGAGCAGGCCGGTGCGCCCGCCGCTTGATATCTGGTCGGTCCAGTGGATCGGGGTGAAGATTTCGCCCGGCCGCTGGCCGTCACTGATGCTGACGCGGAAGAGGCTGTTGCCCTGCGCGGTCGACACCCGCGCCAGATCGCGATCGGCCAGGCCCAGCGCATCGGCATCCTGCGGATGGATCTCGACCAGCGGCTCCTCGCGATGGCGCGCCAGCTTGGGCGCCAGCCCCGTGCGGGTCATCGTGTGCCATTGATCGCGATAGCGGCCGGTGTTGAGCGTCAGCGGCCAGTCGCGCAGCGGCCCCTGCAAATCCATCTGCCTGGTCAGCACCAGCCGCGCCTTGCCGTCCGAGGTCGGAAAATGTCCGTCGGCAAAGGGCGCCCCGCCCCAACGGAAACTGTCCATCGCGTCATAGGCGTCGTTGCCGATCGCCGCCTGCGCCCGCAGGTTGAGCAGCCGCTGCCCCGCATTCTGATAAGCGGTCAGACGCGCATGTTCGCGCCAGATGTCAGCCGGCCGATCATAGGCGAAGGCGTTTTTCCAGCCCATGCGGCGGGCGACCTGGGTGATGATCCACCAGTCGGGCCGGGCCTCGCCGGGCAATGCCATGAACGGGCGCTGGCGGCTGATGGTGCGGTCCGAATTGGTGACCGTGCCGTCCTTTTCGCCCCAGCCGGCGGCCGGCAGGCGGACATGGGCATGGGCGCTGCTGTCGGTGTCGGCGATGATGTCCGACACGACGAGGAAGGGGATCGCCTCCAGCGCGTCGCGCACCCGGCCGGCATCGGGCAACGAGACGGCGGGATTGGTCGCCATGATCCAGAGGGCCTTGATCCGCCCCTCATTGATCGCGCGAAACAGGTCGACGGCCTTCAGTCCCGGCTTGGTCGCCATCTGGGGCGCGGCCCAGAAGCGGCCGACGCAGGCGACATTTTCCGGCGCGAAGTCCATATGCGCGGCGAGCGTCGAGGCGAGGCCACCGACTTCACGCCCGCCCATGGCGTTGGGCTGGCCGGTGATGGAGAAGGGCGCCGCGCCCGGCTTGCCAATGCGGCCGGTGGCGAGGTGGACATTGATGATCGCATTGACCTGATCGGTGCCGCGGATCGACTGGTTGATGCCCTGGCTGAACAGGGTGACGGTGCGCGGGGTCGCCGCGAACAGTTCGAAGAACTGCTTCAACTGCGCCGGTTCGATGTCGCAGGTCGCGGCCGTCGTCCACAGGTCATGGCCGGTGCGGACATGCGCCCAGAAATCGTCCGGCGCGGCCACATGATCGGCCAGATAGGCCGGGTCGGTGCCCCCTGCGGCGTCGCACCAGGCCAGCAGCCCGTTCATCAGGGCGACGTCGGTGCCCGGCTTCAACGCCAGATGCAGGTCGGCGCCCTCACAGGTTTCGGTGCGGCGCGGGTCGATCACGACCAGCTTCGTGCCGCGCGCGGCGCGGGCGGCCTGGATGCGCTGATAGACGATCGGGTGACACCAGGCGGTGTTGGAGCCGACGAGGAGGATGAGGTCGGCCTGCTCCAGATCATCATAGCTGGCCGGCACGACATCCTCGCCAAAGGCGCGGTTGTGGCCGGCGACCGCGCTCGACATGCACAGGCGGCTGTTGGTGTCGATGTTCGCCGACCCGATGAAGCCCTTCATCAGCTTGTTGGCGACATAATAATCCTCGGTCAGCAACTGGCCCGAGACATAGAAGGCCACGCTGTCCGGGCCATGACGCTCGATCGTCTCGCGAAATTTCTTCGCGACCAGATCCAGCGCCTTGTCCCAACTGGCGCGGCGCTTGCCGATCATCGGGTGGAGCAGGCGGCCGGTCAGCGCCACCGTCTCGCCCAGATGGGTGCCCTTGGAACAGAGGCGCCCGCCATTGGCCGGATGCGCCTCGTCCCCCTTGATGATGACCGAGCGCGGCCCGGTCGGCGTGGCGGCAATGCCGCAGCCGACGCCGCAATAGGCGCAGGTGGTGCGGATCGCCTGTGCCATCAGGCCGCCTTTGCCGCTGCAGGCTCGGGAATGACCGCCTCGCGCAGCAGGAAGATGCGGCCCGCCTCGACCTTGAGCGGAATGGTGGGGACGCAGCCTTCATCGCTGCCCAGTGCCTTGCCGGTCTTGAGCGAGATGTTCCAATTGTGCAGCGGACAGGCGACGACCGATCCATGGACGATGCCCTGGCTCAGCGGTCCCTGCTTGTGCGGGCACTTGTTGACCAGCGCGTAGAACTGGTTGTCCTGCGTGTGGAAGATGGCGATTTCCTCGCCGCCGCGCACCGGCAGGGTGCGGGCGTTGCCCGGCGAGATCTGATCGACGGGGCCGATATCCAGCCAGGTGCCGACTTGGGTGTTCGGGATCATGCGAGCGTCTCCATGGGGCGGACTTCGGCCAGATGCTGGTGCAGTTCGGCGTCCTCGCCGGCGGCGCGGCGCGCCCAGGGATCGTCCTGCATGAACTGCTGCGAGAAGAGGAAGCGGGCGCGCAGCGCCTCGCGGCCGACATCATCCGCGACGATGCGGCTTTTCACATAATCGACGCCGACGCGCTCGATCCAGGGCGCGGTGCGCTCCAGATAGCGGGCTTCCTCGCGGTAGAGCTGGATGAAGGCGGCGCAATAATCCATCGCCTCCTGCTCGGTCGCGACCTTGCAGAGCAGGTCGGTGGCCCGGACATGAATGCCGCCATTGCCGCCGACATGCAGTTCATAGCCGCTGTCGACGCAGACCACGCCGAAATCCTTGATCGTCGCCTCCGCGCAGTTGCGCGGGCAGCCGGAGGCCGCGATCTTGAACTTGTGGGGCATCCACGACCCCCAGGTCATATGCTCGATCTTGACGCCAAGGCCGGTGGAATCCTGCGTGCCGAAGCGGCACCATTCCGACCCCACGCAGGTCTTCACCGTGCGCAGCGACTTGCCATAGGCATGGCCCGACACCATGCCAGCGGCATTGAGATCGGCCCAGACGGCGGGCAGGTCTTCCTTCCTGATGCCGAAAATATCCAGCCGCTGGCCGCCGGTCACCTTGACCATCGGGGCGTTATATTTTTCGACCACATCGGCGATCGCGCGCAGTTCCCTGGGGTTGGTAAGGCCACCCCACATGCGCGGCACGACCGAATAGGTGCCATCCTTCTGGATATTGGCGTGCATCCGTTCGTTGACGAACCGGCTGCGCTGGTCGTCCTGATAGTCGCCGGGCAGCGCGCAGAGCAGATAATAGTTGAGCGCGGGGCGGCAGGAGGAGCAGCCCTCCGGCGTCGACCAATTCAATTTCTGCATGACTTCCGGAATCGAGCGCATGTCCTGCGCCACGATTTCGCGACGGACATCATCATGGGTGAAGCTGGTGCATTTGCACATCGTCTTCGGCCCCGACTGGACATCGTCGCCCAGCATCAGCGCGAGCAGGGTTTCGACCAGGCCGGTGCAGCTACCGCAGCTGGCCGACGCCTTGCAGGTGGCGCGGACCGTATCCAGGCTGTGCGCGCCCTTGGCGATGCAGGACACGACCTGGCCCTTGCTGACGCCGTTGCAGCCGCAAATCTCGGCTTCGTCCGAGAGCGCCGCAACGGCCGCCTTAGGGTCCAGCGCGCCCCCTCCCGAGGCGAAGGCCTGGCCGAAGATCAGCATGTCGCGCAAGTCGGCGACATTCTCCTCGCGCTTGAGGAGATCGAAATACCAGCCGCCATCGACGGTATCGCCATAGAGGACCGCGCCGATCAGCTTGTCGTCCTTGACGATGACCCGCTTGTAGACGCCGCGCGAGGCGTCGCGCAGGACGATATCCTCACACCCCTCGCCGCCGGAAAAGTCACCGGCGGAGAAGACGTCCAGCCCGGCCACCTTGAGCTTGGTCGAGGTGACCGAGCCCTTGTAGCCACTATGCTGGTCGGTCAGGCCATCGGCGAGACTGCGACACATGTCCCACAGCGGCGCCACCAGACCATAGACATTGCCGTCATGTTCGACGCATTCGCCGACCGCCAGCACATCGGGATCGCTGGTGACCATATGATCGTCGACCTGGATGCCGCGATTGACGGCCAGACCTGCGTCACGCGCGAGCGCGGTCGCGGGACGGATGCCGACCGCCATCACCACCAGACTGGCCGGGATCTCGCGACCGTCCTTCAGCCGCACACCCTCAACCTTGCCGTCGCCATAAATGGCTTCGGTATTGGCGCCGGTCAGGATGGTCTGGCCGCGTCCTTCGAGCGCGGTCTTGAGCAGCCAGCCGGCCGCCTCGTCCAGCTGCCGCTCCATCAGCGTGTCCATCAGGTGGATGACGGTCACCTTCATGCCGCGCAGGGTCAGGCCATGGGCGGCTTCCAGGCCGAGCAGGCCGCCGCCGATCACCACCGCGCTGCCGCCATCCGCAGCAGCGGCGAGCATGGTGTCGACATCCTTCATGTCACGGAAGCTGATGACGCCGGGCAGATCCTTGCCGGGCACCGGGATGATGAACGGATCGGAGCCGGTCGCGATCAGCAGCTTGTCATAGCCGATGGTGCGGCCCGACTGGCTGGAAACGGTCTTCGTGGCGCGATCGATGGCCTTTACCGGATCGCCGGCGATCAGTTCGATGCCATTGTCGGCATACCAGGCGGCGTCGTTGATGACGATCTGCTCGAACGTCTTTTCGCCCGCCAGCACCGGCGAAAGCATGATCCGGTTATAGTTCACATAGGGTTCGGCGCCGAAGATGGTGACGCGATAGCGCCCTGCATCGCGGGCCAGCAATTCCTCGACCGCGCGGCAGCCGGCCATGCCGTTGCCGATGACGACCAGATGCTCCCGTGCTTGCCCGACGGGCGGCAGGACAGTGTCCTCATCCTGCGTGACCGGGTCGATCCCGTCCTGAAAGTCCATCCCCGTTACTCCAGAAAAGAAAAAAGCCGCCATCCAGACCCTCGGGGATTGAAACCCGAGAGTCTGGATGGCGGCTTTGCCATCATCTAGTGCCTTGCCGATCCTACCCTGAACCGTCGCAGCGATGTGAAGCGGGACATCCTTGTCCCTTGCAGTGCAGCATATGGGGAATCGCCCGAACGCTCAAGCGATTCCTCTCATGGCTTTTCAATCAGATGCTCCAGTCGGCCTGAAGCCATAATTTGTCGGTATCAGTCGCCATCGCCCGCGCATCATAATGGGCATAGCGCACCGACAGGGCAGTCCTGCGCAGCTTCGCAGATGCGATCAGATCCCACTCATTGCCATAATGCTGGTCGAGCCGGTCGCTCTCGAACCGGTGCCAGATCGCGGCCAGTGCGACGCCCGACAGCGGCCCCACCTGCTTCCAGCCATAGCCGGTGCCGACATAGAGGTCGCGCATGCCGTTGGCGGGCGTAGTCAGGAACTTGTCGGCCCAGCCCTGGAACTTGAAGTTGGTGCCAAGCGGCGTCTGGAAACTGGTGAGCGCCGTGCCATGGCTGGCGCCCAGCACCTCATAGCCGGCATTGAGCTTCCAGCCATCCAGGTCGAGCGTGGCGTCGGCCAGCCAGTAATCGGCGGCATAGTCGTTGGGATTGCGATGATAGTCCGACTGGCGGGCATAGCTGAGCTGATAGGCGATATTGGCAGACTTGGAGGGCGGCTGGCTGCCCGCCAGGCGCACGCCATAGGTCTGGCTCGACAGGCGATAGGCCTGCACCGCCGCCTCATCCTGATCGACCAGATAGGCAAAGCCGCTGAGCGTGCCCAGCGGCGTGGCATAGGAGAGATTGGCGAGAATATTGCCGCCGCTCACCGCCTGCTGACGCGCGCCCTTGCCCTGAAAGCCCCAGATGGTCCGCACGCTCCACGCATAGGAGACGTCCAGTTTCAGTCCCTTGGCCGGGGTCAGTTCGGCACGCACCGCATCGAAGGTCTGGCCATTGTCGCGAAAGGCGACATTGCCGACGAAGCGCTCATCATCCAGCACGATCTTCTGCCGCCCGCCGGTCACGGTCAGTGACTTGGTCCGATATTGCAGCTGGGCGATATAGAGGGCGACATTCTGCGGATCGGCCACCAGCGGCTTGATCGCTGCATTGTCGAAGCCGTCGAAATAGCGGTCGATCACCGCCAATGTCCCCTGCCCCACCAACGTCGCCGACAGCGCGCCGCCGCTGGCCGTCAGGCCGGCGCGGGCCCGGACGGTGAGCGCATCGGCCTGCTGCGCCAGGCCATGCTGGTCGACATGTTCGTAGCGCAGCCGCGCCTCGGCGACGGGTTTCAGGTCGATCTGCTGGGCGCAAGCAGGCCCGGCGACGGCCAGCGCGACCGTCGTTGCGAGAAGATATTTCATGGATGATCGTCCCCCCTCGGACGGAAAGAGCGTGGCTCGGGGCGGCAGTCCTCAAAGGAGACCGCCGCCCTCCCCTCCAACTCAGATGCGGGCGCCGCTGGTCCAGTTGGTGCGCCACTTCGCCTTGACCAGCGCCACGCCCAGCAAAGCCAGCACTGCAAGACCGGCGAAGATCAGGAAGCCGGGTGCGAAGCTGCCGGTCAGTTGCTTGGCCAGGCCGAGCGAACTGGCGAGGTAGAAGCCACCAATGCCGCCCGCCATGCCGACAAGGCCGGTCATCACGCCGATTTCCGCCTGGAAACGCTGCGGCACCAGTTGGAAGACCGAGCCATTGCCGGTGCCCAGCGCCAGCATGGCAAGGACGAACAGGGCCAGCGCACTGGCCAATGTCGTCGCCTGCGACACCCCGGCGAGCGCCAGCGCCGCGACGACATAGACGATCATCAACGCCTTCACGCCGCCGATCCGATCCGCCAGCGCGCCGCCCATCGGCCGCACCAGCGACCCGGCGAAGACGCAGGCTGCGGTGCAATAGCCCGCGATGATCGGGGTCAGCCCGAACTGGTCGGTGAAGTAGATGGGCAGCGATGCCGCCAGTCCGACGAAGCCACCAAAGGTCACGGCATAGAAGGCCATCAGCCACCAGGCATCGGCGGACTTGAGCGGCTCGAAATAATCGACCAGTCGCTTGGCTGGCGGCGCATTGGGCGCGTCCTTGGCCATGATCATATAGGCGACGAAGACGATCGACAGCGGGATGCAGGCAAGACCGAGCACCGCATTCCAGCCAAATGCCTTGGCCAGCATCGGCGCGAACAGCGAGGCCAGCACTGTGCCCGAATTGCCCATGCCGGCAAGGCCCATCGCCTTGCCCTGATGCTCGGGCGGATACCAGCGGCTGGCGAGCGGCAGCGCGATCGCGAAGCTGGCGCCGGCAAAGCCCAGGATCACGCCCAGAACTAATGTACCGCCAAAACTGTTGACGCCCATCAGCCAGGCCAGGAACAGGCCGGCGATGACGATGATCTGGCTGATCGCGCCCGACCGCTTCGGGCCGATGCGATCGACCAGCAGGCCGTTGACGACGCGAAGCAGCGCGCCGGCGAGCGTCGGTGTCGCCACCATCAGCCCCTTTTCCGCGGGCGTCAGCGCCAGCGTCTTGGCGATCATCGGCGCCAGCGGCCCCAGCAAGACCCAGACCATGAAGGCCAGGTCGAAATAGAGAAAGGCGGCAATCAGGGTCGGCGCGTGGCCGGCCTTCCAGAAGCTTGTCGTGGCGGGGTCCGATGCGGCCTCCCCTTCGCGGTCCCAATAAGCAGTAGCCATGATGCGTCCCCCAACCAATGGAATTGGAAACGAAAAAAGCCGCAGGCCGGACGCGCGCACTCATGGCGTGGTCCGGTCAGCGGCTTTGCTGCGAAAAATGGATGGAATGGCGATCCCACCCTTGGGACGGCGCATTCGTCTGGACGCGCCTCGTCGCGCGATCCTTTATCTTATCCCGTAGAATGCGTTATGTTGCAAGGCACAAATTCGCCCTTCATTTCAACGGAGGGGCGCAGAATCCCGCAGGAAATCCTCAATCCGTTCGGGGTCGAAGATTCGCCCGTCGAAAAAGCGATCCGGGCCAAGCGTCAGGTCGCCGCGATGGGCACCGACCGGCATCGGGGTCGTGAGCGCCCCTTCCAGTTTCATACTAGCCCCCGGCATCGGCAGGCCGCTATCGGCCAGCGCCCGGCGGAAAATATCCGGCCGGAAGACGGCGGCGGCCCGCGCCGCTGTTTCCGCATCATGGGCAACCATGCCCCAGCGCACCAGCTGCGAATAGATCCACAGCGCCTGGCTGCGCCAGGGGAAGGCGGTCGCTTCGCGCGCGAACAGCATGAAATCGGGATTGGCGATCGGCGCGTCGCCGAGGCGCGCCACGATCCGCCCCGACAGCGCACGCAGGATCAGGTCGGCGGGCTGGTCGACATAGCGCGGGTCGGACAGGAGATCGGCGAGTGCCTCATGATGCGCCGGATCGTCGCACCAGGCGGCCGACCGGGCGAGCGCGCGCAAGAGGCGATTGACCGTTTCCGGGTTCGCCTCCAGCCAGTCCTGACGAAAGGTCAGAACCTTCTCCACCCCGCGCTGCCAGATGCGTTCGCCGATCGCAACGGTTTCGGCCAGCCCGGCCTCGATCGCCGCGCTGCCCCAGGGTTCGCCGGCGATGAAGCCGTCAATTTCGCCCGCCCGCATCGCCTCGACCGTCAGCGAGGGCGGCAGCACGCGCAGCACGACATCCCGATCGGGATCGATGCCCGCGCTCGCCAGCCAATAGCGCAACATGATCGCATGGCTGGAAAAGCGGTGGACGACGCCGATCACCGGCTTGCGCCGCCACAGGCCGATCGCGGCGGCAAAATCATGGGCAGTGCCCAGCGGATCGGCGAGCCGCCGGCCGATGTCCGGTTCCAGCGCCCTGGCGAAGTCCGGTGCCATCACCAGCATATTACCGTTGACGTTGAGCTTGTAAGGCGCGGCCAGTGCGGCGGGCTGCTGGCTGAGGCCCAGCGTGACCGCAACGGCCAGCGGCGCCAACATCTGCGCGCCCTGCACCTGGCCATAGACCAGCCGGTCGCGCAGCGTCGCCCAGCTGGTGGTGCGTACCAGATCGAGCGCGATCCCTTCTTCCTCGGCAAAACCCCGTTCGCGGGCGACCGCCAGCACGGCCACATCCGTCAGCGGCAGAAAGGCTATCCGCAGCAATTCGCTCATATGCCCCCTCCCAACAGGTCGCTGGCGGTAATCAGCGCCTGCGCCACATCCACGATCTTCTTGCCCTGGTTCATCGCGCTCGACCGCAGCAGCGCATAGGCATCCTGCTCGGACAGGCTGCGCTGGTTCATCAGGATCGATTTCGCCCGGTCGATGATCTTGCGGTCGGCCAGCGCGGTGCGCGCCTCGTCCAGTTCCGACTGCATGCGGGCAAAGGCATTGAAACGTCGCACCGCCAATTCCAGCACCGGCTTCGCCCGCTCCTTGCGCAGGCCATCGACGACATAGGCCGACACGCCGGCATCGATCGCCGCGCCGATCATCGCATCATCGGATTGATCGACGAACATCGCGATCGGCCGGGCAAGCGCGCGGCTGACCGTCAGCATCTCCTCCAGCGTGTCGCGACTGGGGCTGCCCAGATCCATCAGCACCACATCGGGCGCCATCCGCTCCAGCCGGGCAACGAAGGCACCGCGGGGCGGGACGATATGAATATCGTCATAGCCCGCCTCACGCAGCCCTTCTTCCAGGACCGTCGCTCTCAATCCGCTGTCGTCGATGATGACAATTCGCATGGCGCCCCTTTGGATACGCCCATAGCAGCAGTCCGACGGCTCAGGTCAATCGAAAGCGAATGGCAGTCACCAGATCATTTCCGCATGCCGCCAGCGACGATGTCGCCCACGTCATGGATGACGCCGTTCATCATCACCTTCTTCACCTTGAAGGTGTTGGCGATGTCGGCGCGCGGATCGCCGTCGACCAGCACGATGTCGGCCAGCTTGCCGGCCTCCAGCGTGCCCGCATCCAGGTTCAGATCCTTCGCCGAGTTGACGGTCGCGGTCTGGAGCGCCTGGAACGGCGTCAGCCCCGCGTCGACATAGGAGGAAATCTCCGCATGGAGATTGTTGGCGATCATCGTGTCGGTGCCTGCCGTCACCAGCGTGCCGGCATCATACATCTTCTTCAGGCTCTTATATTGCCCCTCCAGCAACGGGCGCAGCATGCTGGCCATCGGATCGGCTTCGGTGATCGTTTCCCGTGCCCAGACCGGATAGAGGTTGAGGCGCGGGTCGTCCTTGTAGCCGGGATGCTTGGCCAGATAGGGCGTCATCGCGCCGAAATGGGTCGGTGTCAGCGTCCGGCCGCTGCGACCGAAAAGCTGGATCACATCCTCATAGGCCATGCCCTGCGGCCCCTGCTTGGGCGAATAGCCGCGCCGGCTGGTCGCGCCCATATGCTCGGTGCCATCGACGCCGGAAAAGGCCGCCGGGAAGATTTCATGGCCGCTGACCGGTATGCCCATCTCATGGGCGGCGCGCACGATCTGGCGCTGGAACAGGTCGGGCATGCGCACATAGCTTTTGATCATGTCATAATGGAGCGCGCGCATGCGGGTGAACTCCCGCTCCAGATGGGCCGGGCTGGAGACCGCCACGCCCATCTTGTAATAGACGCGCTGCCATTCGAGCAGCGGCCCGGCGACATAGAGGCGCGGCGACAGGCGCACGCCCGATTCCGCCGCCTCGCGATCCTCCACCGCATCATAGATTTGCGTGCCCGGATCGCGCACCGTGGTGATGCCATAGGCGAGCCAGGCCCGTTCCAGATTGGAGCCGAAATCCTTCTGGGCGTGGGAATGATGCTCGATCAGGCCGGGAATGGCGGTGAGCCCCGTGCCGTCGACGAAATGCTCCGCCTGATGCAGCGCGGGATCATGATCGCGGATTTCGGCGATGCGATGGCCGTCGACGATGATGTCCTTGTCATGCTGGGTCGCGTCATGGACGGAGTCGACCAGATTGCTGACATGGATGACCGTGCGCCCGGTCGGGTTGGCGATGCGATAGGTCAGGTCCAGCGGAATGTCGGTGATCGCGCCGGTTTCGGTGTCGAGCGACTTCAGCTTGTCGGCCGACTGGAACAGGATCGTCTTGTTGTCGCCGGCCCAGCTCGGGAAATAGGAGATGTCAGACGTGTAGGAACGCGGCGGTCCCAGCGGCTTGCCGTCGGCGGCCACCGGCCAGATCTTCAGCAGCCCCTCATAGATGGCGGCCATCTTCGTTCCGTCGGGCGACCAGGCGGGGCCACCACCAGCGCGGGTGTCCATCGACATATTGGGTTCGGGCAGATGCCAGAAGGCTTTGCCCACGCCATCGGTCGGCACCATGTAGACCTGGTTGGTGCCCTCGCGGAAGCTGTTGGAATATTTGTAGGATAGCGGGATGGCGACATATTTGCCGTCGGGCGACCAGCTGGGGCTGCCGGGCTGGCCCAGCGATCCCTGAAGGCGGGTGATCTTGCCGGTCGCGACATCGACCACGCACAGGCCGGCAACGCCCCAGCGCCCGTCGACATCGATATAGGCGATCCGCGTGCCGTCATGCGACCAGGCGGCACCCAGCGGCTGGGTGTCGATATCGGTCAGCCGGCGATCCTTGCCGGTCTTCATGTCGCGGATCCACAGCTGCGGCAGGCCACCGCCCTTGTCGGAGGTGTAGACCAGGCTCTGGCCATCGGGCGACCAGGCCGGATCGGTGTCGAGCGCGCCATCCTTGGTCAGATTTTCCGGCACCCCGCCCTTGGACGACATGACATAGAGGTCGCCGAGCGCGGCAAAAGCGATGCGGCTGCCATCTGGCGACAGGGTCGGGTGGACGATGCCCAGCGCCTTGCGCGGCGCGGTCGAATCCCAGTCGCGCTTGGCGCGGGCGTAGCTGGGCTTCACCACCTCCAGCGTGGCAGCGAAGTTGACGGTCGACAGGCTGGTGCCCTTGCGGCTGCGGATCTTGCCGTCGGACACATAATAATAGCCGCCCTTCCCCCAGGACACGCGGAAGGGGAAGACATTCTCGGCGCCGCTGACGGCCTTGCCATCGATTTCCAGACGGCTGCCCTGGGCATCCTGCACCACATAGGCGAGTTCGCCGCCGGGGCCGAAGGACGGTGCGTCGATCTTGCCCTGCACCTGCTTCAACAGGCTTTCCTGCCCATCGGCAAGGGCCGTGACATAGAGGGCGGTCTTGGCGCCATCCGTCCCGGAATAGGCGATGCGCGCGCCGTCGGGCGACCAGCTGGGCATGCGATCCTCGCGCCCGTTGCTGCTGACCTGCTTCATCGCGCCGCTGGCGATGTCCAGCGTCCAGATGTCGTAATTGCCGCTGCGGTCGGACGAGAAGGCGATTGTCCGGCCATCGGGCGACCAGGCCGGCTCGCGATCATCATAGGCGCCCTCGGTCAGCTTGCGCATGTCGCTGCCGTCGGGCTTGATCGTCCAGAGATCATAATTGCCGTCGCGATAGGAAAAATAGGCGAGGCGCGAGCCGTCGGGCGACCAGACCGGCTGGCGGGCATCGTTGAAATAGTCGGTGATCCGCTTCGCCTTGCCGCCGCTGGTCGGGATGATCCAGAGGCTGCCCTGCAGGTCGACCGCCAGCCATTTGCCGTCGGGCGATACCGACACCGCCATGGAGGTGCCTTCATGCACGTCGAAGGCGATCGGGGTCTCGCCACCGGGCGGGGGGAGATTGGCGGGCTGGGCATAGGCCTGGACGGCGCCGGCCGACAACAGGGCCAGCGACAGAAGCTTGAAGGCAGATTTCATCGGATCGATCCCCTTACCAACCAAATATATAGCGTTCGCGGCGCACATCCGCGCCACCGCGCAGCGTGCCGCTGCCCGGCACCACGCCGGCCGCGACGATGCCGGTCGACACCGCGAACGGCCCCAGCACGTCCAGCTTGTGACCGCGCGCGGTCAGATCGTCGCGCACCGCCTCTGGCACGCGATCCTCGATTTCCAGCACGCCCGGCTCATCCTTCTTGATGCCGAAGGAGCCGTGGAAATGATTGGAGTTGATGCGCGGCGCCTCGATCGCGGCCTGGAGCGGCTGGTTGAAGGCCAGCACCCGCAGCAGCACGTTCATGATCTGCTGATCCTGATTGTCGCCGCCTGGCGTTCCGATCGCCAGATAGGGCTGACCGTCCTTGAGCACCATCGAGGGCGACAGGGTGGTGCGCGGCCGCTTGCCCGGCACCAGGACATTGGGGCTTTCCGGATCAAGGTCGAACACGGTCAGGCGGTTGCTCATCGGCACGCCGGTATCGCCCGCAATATAGGCGCCGCCCAGCATCCAGCCGGAACTGGGCGTGCAGGAAAAGAGGTTGCCGTCCTTGTCCACCACTTCGATCGCCGTCGTGTCAGCGGTCGGCTTGGCCGGGGCTTTGAGCATATGCGGCGTGAATTGCGGCGTGGTCCGCGCCTTGCCCTCGAACGCCCAGGGATTGCCGAAGCGATGCTCCAGCGAGGCACGCAGGCCGATCTGCCTGGCCCGCTGCGCCGCATAGTCCTTCGACAACAGCCCCTTCATCGGCACCGTCGCGAAATCGGGGTCGCCAAAATACATGTTGCGATCGTCGAAGGCGAGCTTGATTGCCTCGGCAACGGTGTGGAGATAGGGCGCGGAGCCCGGCTCCATCGTCGCGATCCCGGCCGCCTCGGCAATGTTGAGCGCCATCAGCATGGCCGGCCCCTGGCTCCAGAAACCCGCCTTGCAGACCTGATAGCCAAAGACGCTGGTCATCGCCGGCGCCTCGACCTTGCCCTTGTACTTGGCCAGATCCTCATAGCGCATCAGGCCGCCATCCCGCTCCATTGCGGCGCCGATCCGGCGAGCGATGTCGCCCTTGTAGAAGGCATCGCGCCCGGCCTGGATCGCGGCCTTGCGATCCTTGGTCTTCTTGAACGCCGCGGCATCCGCGTCGGCGATGATCCGCATCGTGCGGGCGAGGTTGGGCTGGCGGAAAATCTCCCCGGTCCTGGGCAATTGGCCACCGGGATAATAGGCGTCGTAGGCGTCCTTATATTTGGACGTCGCCTTCTGCTGGCTGACGAACACTTCGGCCAGGAAATTATACATGACGAAACCGTCGGCCAGCTCGATCGCCGGCTGCATCACGTCATGCAGCCCCATCGTGCCGTTGAGCTGGAGCGCGAGCGCCATTGCATCGACCATCGCCGGCACGGTGCCGCCATTGGGGCCATTGCCCGGAATGACGCCGGCGTCGGCGAACTTGTCGGGCGTGGCCAGCCCCGGCGCGACGCCCTGGCCGCTGATCAGCGACACCTTCTTCGTCTTGCCGTCATAGATGATGGTCGGCGCTTCGCCGCCAAAGCCGAAATGCGAAATCTCAGTCACGGCCGCGGCAAAGACCGCCGCCACACCGGCGTCGGTCGCATTACCACCGGCCAGCAGGATGCGCGTACCCGCCGCCACCGCATAATGGCGCCCGGCCGCGACGATGCCGAACTGGCCGACGATCTCTGGCCGCAGCGTTTCGCCTGCGCTAACCAATCTGGTTGGCTCGATCGCCGCCTTGCCGGGCTTTGCCGGCGCGTTGCCCGCCTGGGCGGAGGCTGGCCCGGCGCCCGCGACCAAGGCCGCACCGGCCATGGCCGACGCCGCGAACTCCCGCCGGGTCACCCCCTGCTTTGCGTTATCGCTCATCGATGGAATCCCTGTTTTCGGCCTGTCCGGCATCACCCGAGGGAAGGCGTTTGCCGGCCGATACGCGCAACAACGAGCCAACCCGAATTTTCCGCTATATGCCGGTAAATCCGATTTTATTTCAAAAATATTTCGAAACATATGGTGGAAATTTCACGCCCATCAGTTCTAGCGCAATGAACGCGCACAATGGTGGGTGTTGTGCCCGGAAAAAGCCTTGCCGTCGTGAGGGCGACAGCAGCAACGATTTCCCACGCAAGGGATGATGCCGGAACTCCAGTTTTTCGGGAGGGCCTGCAAATGCACTATCTGAACGGTCATCAATAAGCATGGGTCGCTGCACGCATCGTGCGGTGCCGACATTTGCCGACCTCCCCAAACTCTGAACCGGAAAGGCACCTTTGCCTAACGGCGCGAAGCTTCAGGCTTCATCACAGGGGAACAATAATGACGAGAGAAAGAGGAAAGACGCTTTTCGCCTTAACCACCGCCCTAACCAGTGCCAGTCTCTGGGCGTTGACGGCCGGCATGGCCCAGGCCCAGTCCAGCACAGAAGCCGCCCCGCAGGCCGGTGAACCGGCCGCTGCGGAAATCGTCGTCATCGGTTCCCAGATCAAGGGCGCCAATACCGCCGGCGCGCTGCCGGTCAGCCTGGTCGGCGAAGAGCAGATCGAGGCCGTGGCCGCCGTTTCGGGTGCCGACCTCTATCGCTCCATCCCGCAACTGGGCGGCGTCACCTTCAACGAACAGGTGCTGGGCGGCGGCAACGCCAATGCCGCGCGCGGCGACGTATCGACCGTTTCGCTGCGTGGCCTGGGCCAGGGCAATACGTTGCTGCTGATCAACGGCCGTCGCACCGTGCTGCACCCGACATCGCAGGCGATCACCGGCGTGGTCGATTCCGGCGTCCCGACCTTCGGCTACAACGCCAACACCATTCCCGTCGGCAATATCGAGCGCGTCGAAGTGCTGCGCGACGGCGCAGCCGCCCTTTATGGTTCGGATGCGGTCGCCGGCGTCGTCAACAATGTGCTCCAGTCCGACTACAAGGGCGCCAAGTTCGACGTTCAATATGGCGGCGCGGAAGGCACCAATCTGCGCGAATTTGCCGCCAATGGCCTGGTCGGCTTCGACTTCAACGAAGGCCGCGGCAATATCTCGATCTTCGGCGGCTATGCGCAGAAATCGAAACTCTATCTCAGCGACCAGGATTATACCGCCAGCGTCGACCGGCGCGGCTATGTCGCTGGCACCCCCTTCGCCAATGTCGCGGCCTGGAACGGCACCAGCACCAGCACGCCCTGGGGCACCTTCCGCGTCGTCCGCCCCGGCGGCGGCGCCAATTTCCTCAACCAGACGCTCACCAGCAACGGCACTGCCTTCACCAACAGTTCGGGCCAGTTCCACATCCAGCCCAGCGCCAATGCCGGTTGCCGGATCGCGTCGGGCACACCCGACACCTGCTATGATGATGGCAATGGCGCGACCGAAATGTCGGGCGCGGATTCCAACCTGCGCTTCAATTCGCCGGCGACCTTCGACGACCTGACCGCCCAGCCGTCGGTCAAGCGCATCAACATCTTCTCCTACATGAACTATGAGCTGTCGGACGCCCTGTCCTTCTTCGGCGAGGTCGGCTTCTATCGCGGCAAGACCAGTTCGACGATCGGTGCCCCCGGCTCGCTCGCCAACATCCCGATCACCGTGGCGGCCAATGCCTATTGGAACCCGCTCGGCCCGGTCGGATCGCCCAACCGCCTGCCCGGCCTCGACCTTTCGGTGGTGCCGGCCGAGGGCCTGCCGGTCCAGATCACCTCGCTCAGCTATGTCGATGTGGGATCGCGCAAGGTCGACGTGACCAATTACCAATATCGTTTCCTGGGCGGCCTGCGCGGCAGCATCGGCGATTTCGACTGGGAATCGGCCGGCCTCTACACCTGGGCCACGGCCAAGGACACGCAGGAGAATTTCTCCAACACGCTGCTGCAACAGGCCATCAACAAGACCACGCCCGACGCCTATAATCCGTTCAACGGCGGCTGCGTCGACACGCCCTCAATCGGCGACTGCACGCCCAACAGCCAGTCCACGATCGACAGCTTCATGATCGAGGCGACCCGCAAGACCCGCACCTCGCTGGCCCTGTGGGACTTCAAGGTGTCGAACGCCAATCTGCTGGGCCTGTGGGCCGACAACAGCATCGGCGTCGCGGCCGGCATCGAATGGCGGCGCGAGACCTATCATGACAATCGCTCCACCTATCAGGGCGGCATTGCCGGGGTCGACACCACCTACACCGACGCGGTCACCGGCGTCTTCTATGGCTCCGACCTTGGCGGCGCCAGCCCCAGCCCGGACGTGCGCGGCAAGCGCAACGTGAAGTCCGCCTATGCCGAACTCGCCATCCCGATCTTCAGCCCGGAAATGGAAATACCCATGTTCCGTCGCCTGAATTTCCAGGTCGCCGGCCGTTACGAGGATTATAGCGACGTCGGTTCGGTGGCGAAGCCCAAGATCGCGGGATCGTGGGAATTGCTGGAGGGCATGATGCTGCGCGGCTCCTGGTCGCAGGGCTTCCGTGCGCCAAACCTGGAGGTCATCAACACCTCCACGCTCGATCGCGTCAATGGCGGCTTCGACTATGTGCTGTGCGATGCCGATGTCCGCTCCGGACGCGCGACCAACTTCTCCAGCGCGGTCTGCAACGTGTCGGTGCTGCGTCGAAGCGGCGGCAACCCGAACCTGAAGCCCGAGGAATCGACCAGCTGGAGCTTCGGCGCCGTGCTGTCGCCGAAACTGGGCGATGGCCTGGGCAAGGTCACCTTCACCGTCGACCGCTGGAAGATCCAGCAGAAGAATGTCGTGGGCCTGCTCGACTATCAGAATGCGCTCAACCTCGACTATCTGCTGCGCACCCGGGGCAGCAGCAACCCCAACGTCATCCGCCGCGATCCGACGGCGGACGATATCGCCCGCGTCGCCGGCACCGGCCTCGCGCCGGTGGGCGAACTGCTCTACGTCGTCGCCAATTTCCAGAATCTGCTGCCGGTGACCGTTCAGGGCATCGACTTCAATCTGGACTATTTCCTGCCCACGACGTCGGTCGGCACCTTCTCGCTGAACGTGAATGCCTCGCGCCTGATCAGCTATTATGTCGACGCCCCGGCGGGCGTGCAGCAGGTCATCGCAGGACAGGCCGCTGGCGAGATCAATGCCGGCGTTCCGATCCAGGGCGGCGGCGACGTGATCGGTCGCGATGGCCAGCCGCGCTGGCGGCTTTCGGCAACCTTCGACTGGTCGCTCGGCCCGTGGAAGATCGGCGCCTTCACGCAGTATATCGACAGCGTCTATGAAAATGGCGTGCGGGATGCGTCCGCCAATCCCTGGACGGTGAAGGGCCAGACGACGGTCAATCTCTACGGCCAATATACGTTCAAGAATGACGGACCGTTGAACGGCACCACCGTCCAGATCGGCGCGCGCAACATCTTCGACAAGGATCCGCCGCTCTCGTCCGCCGGCTATCTGTCGAGCCTCTACCAGCCGCAGGCGCGCTACTGGTACACCAGCCTGAAGAAGGTCTTCTAAAGGCTTGCAAGACATGGGCACGGCGCGATGCTGCCGTGCCCATTTTCTCCCTTTCCTTTCCCCTGCAAGGTCGCCCCGCCATGTCCGATACGCCCCCATCCTTCCTGGATCGCCGCGAAATGCTGGCCGCCGGCCTTGCCGGCATGGCGCTCACCACCCTGCCCGGCCGCGCTTTGGCCCAATCGGGCGCACGCGCGCCCGACGCGCCCCGCACCGGCAGCGCCAGCGTCGCCGCGCACCGGGTCGAAGTGCCCATGCCGCATGGCGGCGTGACCGCCGGCCATCCGCTGGCCGCCATGGCCGGCACCCGCATGCTGATGCAGGGCGGCACCGCGGCCGATGCCGTGGTCGCGGCGATGGCGGTCATGAACGTGGTCGAACCCTGGGCATCCAGCGCGGGCGGCAACGGCTTTGCCACCTGTCTCGATCGCAAGACGGGCAAGGTCCAGTCACTGGCCTTCACCGGCGGCGCGCCGCGCCTGCTCGATCCCGATGGCGATCCCAAGGCGCTGGACCATGGCCCCAAGGCATTGACCGTGCCGGGCGCCTTTGGCGGCTGGATCGCGCTGGCCCGCCGGTTCGGCAAATTGCCGCTCTCGACCCTGCTTGAACCGGCGATCGGCTATGCCCGCGATGGCCACCCGCTCGATGCCTCCATCGCCATGTTCATCACGCGCGCGCAAAAGACGCTGGCGCTCTACCCGACCAGCGCGGCGATCTTCCTGCCCGGTGGCCAGCCTCCCGCCCCGCGATCCATCTTCCGCAATCCCGATCTGGCCCGCAGCTTTCAGGCCCTTGCCGACGCGGAGAGCCAGGCGCTCAAGGGCGGCGCCGATCGCGATCGTGCCTTGCAGGCGGCGCATGACTATTTCTACACCGGCCCGATCGCGCAGGAATTTGCCCGCTTCTCGGCACAGACGGGCGGCTGGCTGCGGCTCGATGACCTCAAGGCCTATCAGCCGCGCTGGGATGATCCGGTGACGACCAATTATCGCGGGCTGGACGTCTATTGCAGCCCGCTGACCTCGCGCACGGGACTCGAATTGTGCGAACAGCTCAATCTGGTCGAGGGGTTCGACCTCGCCGCGCTGCCGGCCGACGATCCGCTCTTCACCCATTATCTGATCGAGGCGATCAAGGTCGCGAAGGCCGACGTCTATAAATATGCCGCCGATCCCAAATTCGCCAAGACGCCGGTCGAGGGACTGCTGTCCAAGCGCTTCGCCGCCGAGCGGCGCCAACTGATCGACGCGGCCCGTGCGGGCCTCTATCCCAATGGCGGCAATGCCGCCGCCTTCGACCGGGCGGCGCTGGAACGGGCTCGGCAGGATTTCGCGCATCAGGGGGACGACCATACGCGCGGCGGCGACACCACCAGCCTGTCGGCGGTCGATGCCGACGGCAATGCCATCGCGGTCACGACGACGGTCGGCGGCGGCTTCGGCACCTTCCTGGTGATGGGCAATACCGGCATATTGTTCAACAACGGCCTGCGCCTGGGATCGTCTGCTCCCTATGCCGGCCATCCCAACAAGGTCGCACCGGGCAAGGTCGCCCTGCTCGGCAATGGCCCGACCATCGTCCTCGACAAGGGCCGGCTGAAACTGGTCTTCGGGTCGCCCGGCGGCGAGACGATCGGCCAGACCCAGTTCCAGTTCCTGGTCAATATCGTCGATCGCGGCCTGCCGATCCAGGCCGCGATCGAAGCACCACGCTTCGCGCTCGACGCCGATCCCAATTTCTACAGGCCCAGCGCGGCGATCACCGTGCAGGCGGAACGGCGCTTCCCCGATGCCACGATCCAGCGCCTGACCGCGATGGGGCACAAGATCGAACTGGTCGGCCCCTATGCGATCGGCAGCGTGCAGGGCATTTTGGCCGACCCATCGGGCGCCCGCATGACGGGTGCCGACCCCCGACGCATGGGCTATGCTGTGGGCTATTGAGCAAGCCGGCCAGTCGCGGCGACGCGGCTGACCGGCTCGGGTCAAGGCTGCACTATTCCGGCAAGCCTTCCTCGCTAGCCGCATAACCCGTGGTGCGCAGCAGGCTGCGCCCCCGGCTATAGGCGAAATAGAGGGCCAGGCCGACGAGGTTCCACAGGCCAAAGCGCAGCAGCGTCTTTTCAGGCAGACTGATCAGCAGATAGAGGCAGCCGATAATCGCCAGCGTGCCGACCAGATAGGGCTGCGGACAGCGGAACACGCGCTTCATCTCGGGCGCCTTGCGGCGCAGCGCCATCATGCAGCCGGCAACCGCGATGAAGGCGATCAGCGTGCCGGCATTGGCCAATTCGGCGATCTCGTCGAGGCGGAAGAAGCCGGCGACGGCCGCGACGAAGACGCCGGTGATCGCGGTGATACGCGCGGGCGAGCCGGTCTTTTCCGACACCTTGCTGAGCGATCGCGGCAGCAGCCCGTCGCGCGCCATGACGAAGAAGATGCGGCTCTGGCCATACATCATGACCAGGATGACGGAGGGCAGCGCGACCAGCGCGGCGCCCGCCACCAGCCAGGCGGCAACCGGATGCTCCAGCGTGCGCAACACCAGCGCCAGCGGTTCGGACGAACCGGCCAGCGCCCGATAGTCGAGCGCACCGATCGCCGCGACCGCGACCGCCATATAGATGAGGGTGCAGACCGCCATCGATCCGACGATGCCGACGGTGAGGTCACGGCCAGGATTGCGCGCTTCCTCTGCCGAGGTCGCCACCGCATCGAAACCGTAGAAGGCGAAGAAGACGATCGCCGCCGCCGCCATCACGCCGCGCGTCATGCCACCTTCCACATGACTGACGAAGCCATAGGGCATGAAGGGCTGGAGATGGTCGGACTGGAAGGCGGGGAGCGCCAGCGCGACGAAGGCGGCGAGCGCGGTCAGCTTGATGACGACCAGAATGATGTTGAGCGTCGCGCTTTCCCGCGTGCCCGCGATCAGCATGCCGGCGATCGCCAGTGCCACAAGCACGGCGGGCAGGTTGACGATGCCACCGCCATGTGGCCCGGCCAGCAGCATCGGCGGCAAACTGATCCCCGCCTGCTGGATCCAGCCGACCAGATAGCCCGACCAGCCGACCGCCACGGTGCTGCACGCCAGCGAATATTCCAGGATCAGACTCCACCCCACGACCCAGGCCAGTGTCTCGCCCAGAACCGAATAGGTGTAGGTATAGGCGCTACCCGCGGTCGGGATCAGCGTGGCCAGTTCGGCATAGGCCAGCGCCGCGCAGGCGCACACCGCGCCGGCAATGGCGAAGGCCAAGATCACCGCCGGCCCCGCCCGGTCGGCGCCCACGCCGGTCAGCGTATAGATGCCGGTGCCAACAATCGCCCCGACCCCCAGCGCGATCAGATGCGGCCAGGACAATGTCTTACGCAACTGCTGATGCTGCGCGTGATGACCGGCGCCGATCGGCTTGATCGGTCCCCAAAATCCAGTGCTCAACCGAAATTTCCTTCCCTGTTCTTATGGACGTTCCGGTTGCTCGGTTATGGTTCAGTCGTCGGCGTCGAGCTGAACCATGAGATCGTCCATGGTTTTGCGGATATGTGCGACCGTGAGTTCGCGGATCAGTTGGCTGTCGCGCGCGAGCCAGGCATCGAGCATCTCGCGATGTTCATCATTGGCGCGTTCGTCGCGGCCAAGCGGCTCCAGATGCTTGCGGACATAGCGTTCCGACAGGATATGGAGCCGTTCGAGAATATTGACCGACAGCGGCTGGCTGCTGGGACGCAGCAGCGCCATGTGGAAGGCGCGGTTGAACGCCCCGACCCCGTCACCGCCTTCGTCGGTGACCTGATAGAGGGTGGCCAGCGTGTTGATCGCCGCCTGATGCTCCGCCTCGTCCGCCCGTTCGGCGGCCAACGCCATCACGTCGGGCTCCAGCTTCAGACGCAGCGCATAGACTTCGTCCGCCTCCACCCGGTTGAGGCTGCGCACGAAGAAGCCGCGATTGGCCTGCGACTTGAGCAGTCCTTCCTGCTCCAGTCGGGCCAGTGCCTCGCGCAGCGGAATCTTGCTGATCCCCAGTTCGGCGGCCAGCGCGTCCTGGCGGATCGGCCCGTCGGGCGGCACCCGGCCGGACAGGATGCGCTCACGGACAAGATCGACCAACTGGTCGGACAGGTTTCGGATGACTAGGCTCATGCGGCGAACATAGCACAGAGCGGACGGCGGAATACAACTTCGTATATGATGGACGATCCCGTCCGCCCGCTCTGCGCCTTCAGTTTCATACGACCGTGAAGCCGGCCCAGAACGGGTCTTCGCGGTCGACCCAGATGGTGTTGAAACCGGTGGCGATCGCCGATCCCTCGATCGAGGGGATGATCGCCTTCTGGTCGCCGATCATCGTCTCGGCCTCGACCCGGCCGATGAAGCGGCTGCAGATATAGCTTTCATGCACGAACCGGTCGCCGACCTTCAGCTTGCCCTTGGCTGCCAGATGCGCCAGCCGCGCCGACGTGCCGGTGCCGCAGGGGCTGCGGTCAATCGCCCGCTCGCCGTAAAAGACGGCATTGCGGCCATCGGCGCCCTCGCCCTTGGGCTTGTCGGCCCACAGGACATGGCTGACCCCCTTGATACTGGGTTCGAGCGGATGGACCGGCTGATATTGTTCGCGCACCAGTTCGCGGATCGTGCGGCTGAGTTCGACGATCCGCGATGCGCCGAGATCGTCGAGGCCGGTATAGGCGCCCTGTGGTTCGACGATCGCGTAGTAATTGCCGCCATAGGAGACATCGACGCTGAGCGGCCCGAAGCCCGGCACGTCGATTGCGATCCCCTCCGCCGCCAGATAGGCGGGGACGTTGCGGATCTTGACCGATGTCACGCGCTTGCCGTCGCTCGTATAATCGATATCGATGACGCCCGCGGGCACTTCGACCCGCAGCCTGCCCGGCGTCGCCGGCTGGATCAGGCCATTTTCCAGGCCGAACGTCACCATGCCGATCGTGCCATGGCCGCACATCGGAAGACAGCCGCTGGTCTCGATGAAGAGGATGCCGATGTCGGTATCATCGCGCGTCGGCGGATAGAGGAAGCCGCCCGACATCATGTCATGGCCGCGCGGCTCGAAGCAGAGGCTGGTGCGGATCCAGTCGAAGCGGTCGAGAAAGTCCAGGCGGCGTTCCGCCATGGACTTTCCCTTGAGCAGCGGCGCGCCGCCCGCGACCAGACGGACGGGATTGCCCGCCGTATGGCCGTCTATGCAGAAGAATGTGTGGCGCACCGCGGACATCAGGCCGCCGTCAGGCTGGGCTGGGTGGCAGCGCACTGCTCGACCCAACGGATGACGTCGGCGCGACGCTGGCCTTCCAGCGGCATACGCGGCAGGCGAACATGCTCGGTGCCGCGTCCCATGATGCTTTCGGCCAGCTTGATCGACTGGACCAGATCATGATCGGCATCGAGATGCAGCAGCGGCATGAACCAGCGATAGATGCGAAGCGCTTCTTCCAGGTCGCCCCGGTTGATCGCCGCGACCAGCGCCACGGATTCGCGCGGGAACGCGCTGGTGAGGCCGGAAATCCAGCCATGGGCGCCCAGCAACAGCCCCTCGAACGCGACATCGTCCAGGCCCGCCATCAGGATATAGCGGTCGCCAAAGGCGTTGATCAGGTCGGTGAAGCGACGCGGATCGGGCGCGCTTTCCTTGACCGCGACGATGTTGGGCGTGTCGGCGAGGCGGGTCAGCGCGTCGATGCCGATATTCACGCGATAGGCAGGCGGGTTGTTGTAGAGCATGATCGGCAGCGACGTCGCCTTGGCCACCGTCTCGAAATGGGTGCAAAGTTCGCCGACGGTCGGTACATAGACCATCGCGGGCAGCAGCATCAGCCCGTCGACGCCCAGCTTTTCGGCGTCCTGCGCGAAGGCGACGGCGCGGCGAGTGGTGAATTCGGACACGCCGACCAGGATCGGCACGCGGCCATCCACGACCTCGACCGCCGCCTTGACGACAGCGCGCTTTTCTTCGGCTTCCAGAGAGTTGTTCTCACCGCAGGTGCCGGCGATGATGAGGCCGTCGACGCCATCCTTCACCAGCGCATCCAGGACAGCCTGGGTTGCGGGGATATCAACGTCCAGATCGGGGGTGAACTGGGTGGTGGCGGCAGGGTAGACACCACGCCACGTCAATTTTGAGGAATTCACATAAGCCTCCGTTGAAACTGAGGATCGTATACGGTATCTCATTGTCATCGCCAAGTGAAAAGAAGTCAATTGACCCAACATGCAATCATCATCGGCGGCGGCATCGTCGGCACATCCTGCGCTATCCGATTGCAGGAAAAGGGAATTTCAACGCTGCTGATCGAACGGGAAAGCCCGCTGCGCGGCGCATCCTGGGGCAATGCAGGCCATGTCGCGGTGGAGCAGATCGACCCGCTCGCGTCGATGGCAACGGTGAAGAGCTTCCCCCGGCGGCTGTTCTGGCGCGGCGGCGCACTCGGCCTGCCCTGGCGCGACATCGGCCGCTGGCTGCCCTTTTCACTGCGCCTGTTGAATGCCGCGCGCCCATCGCGTTTTGCGGCAGGACGCGCCGCGTTAAAGGCGATGTTGAAAGAAGCAATGCCGGCCTGGCACCGGATCGACGCGTTGTGCGCGGGGCCAAGCCGCCTGATCGAGGATGGGCATTTCATCATCTGGGAAAGCGAGACCAGCGCATTGGCCGGGCGCCGCGCCTGGATGGCGGCCGATTGCGGCACGGCGCGTTTCCGCGATGCGACGGCGCGCGAGATGGCCCTGCTCGAAGCCCTGTTCCCCCATCCGATCATCGGCGCGATTCGCTGTGAGGGCAGCGGCCGCATCGCCGACCCGACCCGGCTGGCGCAGGATCTGAGAGAGGCGCTGCTGGCGGCAGGCGGCCGGATCGAACAGGCAGATGTCACCGCACTTCCCACGCGTGATGGAAAGGCGCAGGTGCAACTGGCCGACGGCCGGACGCTGGACGCGGACCATATCATCGTCGCGACCGGTGCCGCATCGGACGCACTGCTGCGCCCGCTGGGCCACAAGGTGCCGATCATCGCCGAACGCGGCTATCATCTGCACACGCCAAACCCGCCCGAAGGCTGGCCGATGGACATGCCGCCGGTGGTGTTCGAAGATCGATCGATGATCGTCACCCGGTTCGAGAGCGGCCTGCGCGCAGCGAGCTTCGTCGAATTTTCCAGCCTTTCCGCCCCGCCGGACCCGCGCAAATGGCAAAGGCTGCGCGCCCATGCCGCCGCGCTGGGCCTGCCGTTCGAGGCGGATGCCAGGCCCTGGATCGGCGCGCGCCCGACCCTGCCCGATTATCTGCCGGCGATCGGCCGGAGTGACCGCGCGGAAAACCTGCTCTATGCGTTCGGCCACCAGCATCTGGGGCTGACATTGGGACCGCTGACCGGGGAAATCATCGCCGCGCTGGCCACCGGCGCACCGCCGCCGGTCGATGCCACGCCCTTTTCGCTCCGCCGCTTTGAAGGATAGAGTATGACACAGCAGATCGGCGGTTCCGACACCGCCACCGAACTGGCCGGGCTTGCCCCCTGGTCCGATCGTGCGCCGGCCATCACGGCGTCCGAATATCAGGCGCGCATTGCCAGGGCCCGCACCCTGATGGCGCAGGAAGGGCTCGACGCGCTGTTGATCGATGCCGGGACCAGCCTCGCCTATTTCGCTGGCGTCCCCTGGGGCGCGAGCGAGCGACTGGTGGCGATGCTGTTGCCGCTCACCGGCGAGCCGATCCTGATCTGCCCGCGCTTCGAACGCGGCTCGCTGGAAGCCGACCTCAAGATCGACGCCGGCGACCTGCGCCTGTGGGAAGAGGATGAAAGCCCGTCCGCACTCGTCGCCGACGCGCTCCGGACGCTGGGCGTCGCCCGGCTGGGGATCGATCCGGCCATGGCCTTCCTGTTCGTCGAACGCATCCGGGCCGCCGCGCCGGGCGTGACGCTGGTTGCCGCCTCGGCCGTGATCGACGGTTGCCGCAGCCGCAAGTCGGCCGCCGAACTGGCGCTGATGCAACAGGCCAAGTCGATGACGCTGGAGGTGCATCGCCGCGCTGCCCGCATCCTGCGCCCCGGCATCACCGCGACCGAGGTGCGCCACTTCATCGAGGCCGCGCACCGGGCGCTCGGCGCATCGGGCAGCAGCTTCTGCATCGTCCAGTTCGGCCGATCGACCGCCTATCCTCATGGCCTGCCGGGCGAGAGCGTGCTGGCCGAAGGCGACATGGTGCTGATCGATACCGGCTGCACCATCGGCGGCTATCATAGCGATATCACCCGATCCTATGTCTATGGCGAGGCCGATGCCGAGCAGCGGCGCATCTGGGCCTTGGAGAAGGAGGCGCAGCAGGCCGCATTCGACGCGGTCAAGCCCGGCGTCCCCTGTGGCGCGATCGACGCGGCGGCGCGGCGCGTGCTGGAGGCGGCCGGCCTTGGCCCCGACTATCGCCTACCGGGCCTGCCCCATCGCACCGGCCATGGCATCGGCCTGTCGATCCATGAGGCGCCCTATCTGGTGCGCGGCGACATGACCCCGCTGGAGCCGGGCATGTGCTTCTCCAACGAACCGATGATCGTCGTGCCCGATCGCTTCGGCGTGCGGCTGGAGGATCATTTCCACGTGACCGAGACCGGGGCCGCCTGGTTCACCCCGCCCTCGGTCGCGATCGACCAGCCTTTTGCCTGAAATCGCTGGCGGCGCTCAGCTGAGCGCCGCCAGTTCCTCATAGAGCGCACGGGGAATGCGACAGCCCTGATCGGGAGTGCGACGACGCGCCACAAAGCGCCGCTGCGATGGCAGGCGTGCGCCCTGGCTGGTAATGCCGTCGAACAGCGCCTCGGCCCGCTGCATATGCTCTGCGGCCGCCGCGCCCAGGAAGCCGGCGGGATCGATGGCGATGATGAGTTCGCCGCCATAGGGCGATGCCTTGGCGCCATCGTCATGCGCCAGCGATTCCGCACTGGTCATATCGCCGATCAGCGGCCCGGCAATCAGTTCGACCATCGCCGACAGGGCCGATCCCTTGTGCCCGCCAAAGGTCAGCAGCGCTCCGGCCAGGCCCGCTTCCGCGTCGGTGGTCGGATGGCCCTGGGCATCGATCGTCCAGCCTTTCGGGATCGGCTTGCCGGCACGGCGATGCAGTTCGATCTCGCCGCGCGCGACCGCGCTGGTGGCGAAATCGAAGACAAAGGGATCGCCGCCGGGGCGCGGCCAGCCAAAGGCGATCGGGTTGGTGCCGAACAGCGGCGAGGTGCCGCCGGCCGGCGCGACCCAGGCATGGCTGGGGGTGCAGGCAAAGGCAACCAGCCCCTGATCGGTCAGCGCCTCGATCTCTGGCCAGAGCGCGGCAAAATGGACGCAGCGATTGATGCCAATGGCGGCGATGCCCATCGTCCGCACCTTTTCCACCAGCAAAGGCAATCCCGTAGCGAAAGCCAGTTGGGCAAAGCCGCCGGCCGCATCCACGCGCAGCAGCGCGGGCGAGACATGATGCACCACCGGCACGGCATCCGGCACAACCTTGCCGCTGTTGAGCGTATGGACGCAGTTGAGCAGGCGATAGACACCATGCGACGCGCATTCATCGCGCTCGCCGGCAATGATCGTCGCGGCAACCGGGCCGACATGTGCCTCAGCCAGACCATGGCGGCGCAGCACGGCATGGGCCAGATCCGCGACCTGCTGCAGCGTCAGCGTGACGCTTTCGTCAGCGCTCATGCCTTTATTGCCCATGCCGCAGCGTTGAAGATAGACATGCATCCTCCGTCTTGATCCCGAACCATAATCGCAATATCGTATACGGTATAACGATTGTAGACAAGCCGGAGCCGCCATGTCCCACCGTCACACGCCCCTCAGCCGCAGGGCCATGTTGCTGGCCGCGACCGCCGTCGCGACGGCCCCCGCCTGGCAGGGATGGAGCAGCGTCGCCCATGCCGCAACCGGCAGTGCGCTGCCCGAATCGGCGCGCGCCTTGCCGCTAAATGCGACCCGGCTTCTCCCCTCCCCCTTTGCCGACGCGGTCGAGGGCAATCGCCGCTATCTGTTGCGGCTGGAGCCGGATCGGCTGCTGCACAATTTCCGCAAACATGCCGGCCTGACGCCCAAGGGCGCCATTTATGGCGGCTGGGAAAATGATACCATCGCCGGCCATACGCTGGGCCATTATCTGACCGCGCTGGCGCTGATGCACGCCCAGACCGGCGACGCCGAATGCGCCCGCCGCGCCGCCTATATCATCGACGAACTGGCCGAGTGCCAGGCGGCGGCCGGCGATGGCTATGTCGCGGGCTTCACCCGCCGTCGCGACGATGTGATCGAGGATGGCAGGCTGATCTTCCCGGAGATCATGCGCGGCGACATCCGATCGGCCGGGTTCGATCTCAACGGCTGCTGGGTGCCCTTCTATAATTGGCACAAGCTGTTCGCCGGCCTGTTCGACGCCGAAACCCATCTGGGCAACAGCCAGGCGCGCGGCGTCGCGCTGGCCCTGGCCGCCTATATCGACGGCGTGTTCGCGAAACTGGACGATGCACAGGTGCAGCAGGTGCTGGACTGCGAGCATGGCGGCATCAACGAAAGCTTCGCCGAACTGCACGCCCGCACCGGTGATCCGCGCTGGCTGGCGCTGGCCACGCGCCTGCGCCATCGCAAGGTGCTCGATCCGCTGGCCCAGCGACAGAACAGCCTGCCCTGGATCCACGCCAATACGCAGATCCCCAAGCTGATCGGCCTTGCCCGCCTGCACGAGATCACCGGCAATGCCGCAGACGCGATCGCCGCCAATTTCTTCTGGGAGACCGTGGTCGGCCAATATAGCTATGTCATCGGTGGCAATGCCGACCGGGAATATTTCCCTGATCCCGGCACCATTTCCAAGCATATTACCGAACAGACCTGCGAAAGCTGCAACAGCTACAACATGCTGAAGCTGACCCGGCATCTCTATGCCTGGAAGCCCGAGGCGCGCCTGTTCGACTATTATGAGCGCGCCCATATCAACCATATCCTGGCGCATCAGAACCCGGCCACCGGCATGTTCGCCTATATGGTGCCGCTGATGTCGGGGTCGCACCGCGTCTGGTCGGAACCGTTCGACGATTTCTGGTGCTGCGTCGGCAGCGGCATGGAAAGCCATGCCAAGCACGGAGAATCCATCTGGTGGGAAGATGCCGACCGGCCGGCCGACATGCTGATCGCCAATCTCTATATCCCCAGCGAAGCCGACTGGGCGGCGCGGGGCGCGAAGCTGCGGATCGAGACCGGCTATCCCTTCGACGGCCACATCGCCCTGTCGATCCCGAAACTGGCGCGGGCTGGCCGCTTCACCCTGGCGCTGCGCATCCCCGGCTGGTGCCAGGGCGCGCGTATCGCTGTCAACGGCACGCCCCTGCCCGTCCCGCGCATCGCCGATGGCTATGCCCTGATCGATCGCAAGTGGAAGGCCGGCGATCAGGTGACGCTGGACCTGCCGATGGCATTACGGGTCGAAGCAACACCGGATGATGCCCGCACCATCGCGCTGCTGCACGGTCCGGTCGTGCTGGCGGCCGATCTGGGCGCGGCGGACCAGCCCTTTGACGGTCCATCTCCGGCGCTGGTCGCCGCCGATGTGACGCAGGGCTTTGCCGCCACCCCCGGCGCCGTCCCCGCCTATCGCACCGCCGGCATCGGCAAGCCCGCCGACCTCAGCTTCGCGCCCTTCTTCCAGCAGCGTGATCGCCGCACCGCCGTCTATTTCAAGCGCTTCACCCAGCAGGAATGGGGCGTGGAGCAGCAGGCCTTTGCCGTCGAGCAGGCGCGCCTCCGTGACCTGGAGCGGCGCTCCGTCGAAGTCATGCATCTGGGCGAGATGCAGCCCGAGCGCGACCATGGGCTGGAAGCCAAACTCTCCTACACCACCACCTATCGCGGACGGCATGGGCGCGATGCGCGCACCGACGGCCATTTCCAGTTCCGCATGAAGGTGAAGCCCGGCCCGCTGATCCTGCAGGCCACTTATTGGGGCGAGGAGCGAAACCGGCTGTTCGACATATTGGTCGACGGCCAGAAGATCGCGACGCAGAAGCTGGATGCCGACCGGCCGGGCGAATTTTTCGACGTCACCTACGCCATTCCCGAGGCGCTGACGCGCGGCAAGAGCACGGTGATGATCCGCGTCCAGCCGGCCCCCGGCATGACGCGGGCCGGCCCGATGTTCGGCGCGCGCATTTTCACGCCCGCGGGCGAAACGCGCACTTGACCCGCCATAATCAAGGTATATCGTATACATTATTGATAGGAGCGGGGCGCCGGATCGCTTCGCCGAACAGGGAAGAGAGACATTCATGACAATGCCCCATGCCGCATCCTTGCTCGCCATCGCCTGGCTCGCCGGCACGGCCCCGGCCGCCCTTGCCCAGACCGCGCCGGCCACCAACGCACCGGCCGCACAACCGACCGCCGCCGACCTGAAGCTCAAGGCGCTGTATGACGCCGAATGGACCTGGCGCCAGAAGGAATTCGCCCGCCTGCCCGGCAGCGGCCGGACCGAAGGCGGCGCCGACGATCATCTGCCCAGCGTGACCGCCGCCACCCAGCAGCGCCGCTATGCCTATTGGAGCGATATCCTCAAACAGCTCGACCAGATCCCCGACGCGCAACTGTCGCATGAGGAATATATCAACAAGGCGGTGTTCAAGACATCGGTCTGGGAGAATGCGACCAAGATCAAGTACAAGACCTATGAGGCGCCGTTCAACAGCGATACCTTCTTCTGGACCGGCCTCAACCCGCGCACGCCCTTTTCCAGCGCCGACAATTATCGCCGCTATCTCGGCCGGATGAAGGACATCCCGCGCTATTTCGACGAGCAGATCGCGAACATGCAGGCGGGCCTGAAGCGCGGCTATACCGTGCCGCGCGTGTCGATCGAGGGGCGTGACAAGACGATCGAGCCGTTCCTGGCCGCCGGCACCGACAATCCCTTCTACAAGGCGTTCGCCGCGATGCCGGACACCATCCCGGCCGACCAGCGCCAGGCGATGCAGGCACAGGCACAGGCACTGATCCGCGACGCCATCGCGCCCAGCTACCAGAAGCTGCTGACCTTCATGCGCGGCGAATATATGCCCAAGGCACGCAAGACGATCGACGCCTATTCGCTGCCCGACGGCAAGGCCTTCTACCAGGACCAGATCCGCGAATATACGACGCTGGACCTGACGCCGCAGCAGATCCACGAGATCGGCCTCAAGGAAGTCGCGCGCATCGATGCGGACATGAAGAAGACGATGGCTGATGCCAAGTTCCAGGGCAGCTTCGCCGAGTTCCTGGAATTCATGCGCACAGATCCGCAATTCTATGCCAAGACCCCGCGCGAGCTGCTCTCCTATTCCGCCTATGTCACCAAGAAGATGGACGGCAAGCTGAAGGACACGTTCAACAACCTGCCGCGCTATCGCTTCACCATCCTGCCGGTGCCGGATGAGATCGCGCCCATCTATACCTCGGGTCGCGGCGGGCTCGAATCCTGCCTGATGAACACCTATGACCTGCCCTCGCGCCCGCTCTACAATCTGACCGCGCTGACGCTGCACGAATGCAATCCGGGCCACAGCTTCCAGGCCGCCTATGCGCTGGAGGCCCCCAACCGCCCGGCCTTCCGTGGCCAGACCTATTTCTCGGGCTATGGCGAAGGCTGGGGCCTCTATACCGAATGGCTGGGCACGAAGCTCGGCATGTATGAAACGCCCTATGAGGAATTCGGCCGCGAGACGTTCGAGATGTGGCGCGCGGTGCGGCTGGTGATCGATACCGGCATGCACTCCATGGGTTGGACGCGGCAGCAGGCGATCGACTATATGGCCAGCCACACCGCGCTGGCGAAGCTCGACATCACCAATGAGGTCGATCGCTATATCGCCTGGCCGGCGCAGGCGCTGGCCTACAAGCTGGGCGAATTGTCGATCCGCAAGATGCGCGCCAAAGCCGAGGCGGAACTGGGCGACAAGTTCGACCAGCGCCCGTTCCACGACACGCTGCTGACCATGGGGTCGGTGCCGCTGCCGGTGATGGAGGCGGAGCTTGACCGCTTCATCCAGGCGGAAAAGGCCAAGGCCGCAGCCGGGGCGTCCGGTGCGGCGCAGTAAGCGCATTCTCCTCCCCCTGATCGGCGCGGCGCTCTGCATGGGCGCCGCGCCGATCCCCCCTTCGGCGGAGACCGAGAAGGCGGCGATCCGGCAGGTGATCGCCGACATGGAGCTTGCCTGGAACCGGGGTGATTTTCGCGGCTATATGGCGGGCTTCCTCAACCCCGGCGTCACCTTCGTGTCGCGCGGCCAGTTCCAGCGCGACTGGCAGGGGACGCTCGACCATTATGTCCGCGACTATGGGGCCTCGCCCGAAACGCGCGGCACGCTCCATTTCTGCGACATCAGGATCGAGATGCTGGCGCCCGATGCGGCCCAGCTGATCAGCCGTTTCCACCTTGCCGCCAAACCCGGCCAGTCTGGCATCAACACGCGGCTGATGCGCAAGGTCGAGGGCCGCTGGGTGATCGCCCTCAACCATGTGTCCGCGTTCGAGCCGGACTCGCCCCACCCCGCCTATTGCCAATGAGCGCCATGCCCCCCGCCGATCATCACGCCGCTGCCACCTTCCTCGGCCATCCGCGCGGCCTGTTCATCCTCTTCTTCACCGAATTGTGGGAGCGTTTCTCCTTCTACGGCATGCGGGCGCTGCTGATCTTCTACCTGACCAAGCAGTTCCTCTTTTCCGACGAGCGCGCGGGCATGCTCTATGGCGCCTATATCGCGCTGGTGTTCGTCAGCCCGCTGGTCGGCGGCTGGCTGGCCGATCGCTACCTCGGCGCGCGCAAGGCGGTGCTGTTCGGCGGCATCGTCATCGCCTGCGGCCATATCCTGCTCGGCCTCGATGCGCTGGGCGGAGACCGTGAAAGTGCGACCCGCGTCTTCCTCGCCGGCATGGCGGTGATCGTGGTCGGTACCGGCTTCCTCAAGGCCAATGTCTCGGTCCTGGTTGGCCAGCTCTATCCGCGCGACGACATGCGCCGCGACCCGGCCTACACCATCTTCTACATGGGAATTAATCTTGGCGGCGCGCTTGGTCCGCTCGTCTGCGGTTTGCTGGGCGAAACGATCGGCTGGTCCTGGGGCTTTGGCGCGGCGGCGCTGGGCATGATCCTGGGCATCATCGTCTTCGTCATGGGCAGGCCATTGTTGCAGGGCCAGGGCGAGGCGCCCGATCCGGCCTGGCTGGCAAGCCCGCTGTTCGGCATCCGACGCGAATATTGGCTTTACGCCAGCGCCCTGCCGTTCACCGCGGCGATGCTGGCCCTGCTCGCCAGCCCCGCGACGGTCGGTTATCTGCTGAGCGCCAGCGGGGTAGCCATGGGCATCGGCCTTGTCGCCTATGCCTGCCTGAAGCTCGATCCGGCGGCGCGCGGGCGATTGCTGGTGGCGATCTTCCTGCTGGTGGTGCAGCCCGTCTTCTGGGGTCTGTTCGAACAGACCGGCTCCTCGCTCAACCTGTTCATCGACCGCCATGTCGACCGCACGCTATTCGGCATCACGGTGCCGGCCTCGCTGTTCCAGGCGGTCGGTCCCTTCTCCATCTTCCTGCTCGCGCCCTTCTTCGCCTGGCTATGGCTGAAGCTCGGCCGGCGCGGGCTGGAGCCGTCCGCCCCCGCCAAGTTCGGCCTGGCCATCATCCAGGTCGGCGCCGGTTTCCTGCTGCTGGTCGGCGCGGGCATGATGCTGCCGGGGGCGAAGATGCCGATGCTCTTCATCCTGCTGCTCTACCTGCTTCACACCATGGGCGAACTGTGCCTGTCGCCGGTCGGGCTGGCAGCGATGTCGCGCCTGTCGCCGCCCCATATGCTGGGACTGATGATGGGCACCTGGTTCCTGGCGACGGCGGGCGGCAATTTCATGTCCGGCGTGATCGCCGCCGCCATCGGTGCATCGGCAGGGGCCGACCAGGCCAGCACGGTGCTCGCCGCCTATGGCCGGATCGGCGGCCTTGCCATGCTGATCGGCCTCATCATCCTGATCGTATCGCCGCGTATCGGCCGCCTCATGCAACAAGGCGGCCGATAAGAGGTCAGTTACTCCGCGCCAGCAGCGCGACCAGTTCATCCTTCCAGAATTTCGCCCAGGTGTGGGTGCTGTGCCCCCGCGTCTCGGGCGAATAGGGGATCAGCTTGTAACGGGTGGTCTTCAGCCGTTTGGCTGCCGTTTCGGCCATGCCCATTTCCGGCGGATTGATGAAGTCGTCGGAGGAGTTGATCCAGGTCATCGGTGCGCTGATCTTCTCCAGATCGGCGGACGGATCATAATCGCGCGAGGAATCGAGCTGGTAGAGATAATCATTGGCGTCGCGGCTGGCGATGTCGCGATCGAACCGCTCTTTCCAATAGGCGTCGACCGCGTCGCGCGTGGGAAATTGTACCTGCATGTACCAGGCAGCGGCACCGGCAATCTGCGACAGGCTGGATGCCGTGCGCAGACCGAGCAGCGGCTGCGCCTTGTAATTGCCATCCTGCCAGGCGGGATCGGCGCGGATGCCGTCCATCGCCGCCTTGCGCCACATCCGGTTGCGCCCGGCGATCGGCGCCGCCTGGCACGCCATCGGCATCAGCGCACTGGCAAAGCCGGGATGCTTTTCGCCCCAGACGAAGATGTGCATGCAGCCCATCGAGGTGCCGAAGGTCAGCCGCAGATGATCGACCTTGAGCCCGTCGACCAGCATGCGGCGCTGCGCCTCGACCATGTCGTCATAATCATAATGGGGGAAGGCCATGCGCAGGCCGTCGCTGGGCTTGGAGGAATCGCCATGGCCGATATTGTCGGGCAGGATGATGAAATAGCGGCGCACGTCGAGCGGCTGGCCGGGGCCATACAGCTCGTCGGCAAATTGCGGTTGCAGGAATTGCGCGCCTGATCCGCCGGTGCCGTGCAGGATCATCACCGCATTGTCGATCCGCCCCTTGGCGTCGCGATGCGGCGTGCCGATGGTGCGATAATGCATCCGCAGTTCCGGCAGTTTCTCGCCTGAACGAAAGGCGAAATCGCGGATGACATGGTCGCCCTGCTTGACCTGCGCGGCATCGAAGCCCTGCGCCAGCGCCGGCGTGGCGAGCAGCAGTGCGGCAGCGGCGGCGAGCCGGGGCCATCGGTTCTTCATATTCTGGTCCTCCCTTGGAACTTTACGAAGATGACGCATATGCGCATTTGACAGATTTGGTATACGATGTACGGTTCGCCGCAAATGAAGGCAACAGGCAGAGTCATGATATCGAAAAACATCGCATATTCCGCCCTTCCCCTGCTGCTGGCGGCACTGGCCGGGCCGTCGATCGCCGCCGACAAGCCCGCCCCGGCGGAGAAGGAAGAGACGAAGAAGGACGATAGCGCCGTCGCCCCGGTCGAGGAACAGGCGATGCCCAGCCGCGCGTCGGTGACCGTCGCCGGCAAGCTGATCCACTATAGCGCCACGCCCGGCACGCTGACGATCCGCAACGATGCCGGCGAGCCGATCGCGAGCATGTTCTACACCGCCTATGTCGCCGATCGGGCCAAGGGCGCGAAGGAACGCCCCGTCACCTTCCTGTTCAACGGCGGTCCGGGTTCGTCGACCATGTGGCTGCACATCGGCTCCTTTGGCCCCGTCCGGGTGGATACGCCGACGCCCGACACCGCCCGTCCCGCGCCCTTCGGCATCGGCCCCAATCCCGACAGCCTGATCGACCGCAGCGACCTGGTCTTCATCGACGCGGTCGGCACCGGCCTGTCGCGCCCGCTCGGCAAGGCGCAGGGCAAGGATTTCTGGGGCGTCGATCCGGACATCGACGCCTTTGCCAGCGCCATCCAGCGCTATCTGACGATCAACAATCGCTGGAATGCGCCCAAATTCCTGCTCGGCGAAAGCTATGGCACGCTGCGCGCCGCAGGCCTGGTCAACACGTTGCAGGAACGCGGCGTGCAGATGAACGGCGTGGTGCTGCTGTCGTCGATCCTGAACTATGGCATCCGCAATCCAGGCTATGACCAGATCAACGTCACCTATCTGCCCAGCTATGCGGCGACCGCCTGGTATCATAACCGCCTGCCCAACCGGCCGGCGACGCTGGAGCCGTTCCTGAGCGAAGTGCGCGCCTTTGCCCTTGGCCCCTATCTGTCCGCGCTGGCCAAAGGCGACGACCTGCCCGATGGCGAGCGCGATGCGATCGCGACCCAGCTCGCCGCCTATACCGGCCTGTCCAAGGGCTTCATCCTACAGAATAAGCTGCGCATCGATCTCGGCCGGTTCCGCAAGGAGCTGATGCGCGACAGCAGCCGTACCGTCGGCCGGCTGGATTCCCGCTTCGTCGGCATCGATGTCGACGACAGCGCCGCCGACCCCGAATTCGACGCGGCCGACACGTCGATCAGCGGCGCCTATATCGCGGCGCTCAATTCCTATCTGTTCGGCACGCTCGGCTACAAGACGCCGCTCAGCTACCGCCCGAATTTCTACAAGGAGATCAGCCCGGCCTGGGACCAGCGCCATCGCGCGCCGGGCGGCGGCGGCCGGCCGATGCCGGCGGCCGACACCGCGCTGGACCTGGCCCGCGCGATGCGCACCAACAGCCATCTGAAAGTGCTGTCGCTCAACGGCTATTATGACATGGCGACGCCCTTTGCCGGCGCCGAATATGATCTGAAGCACATGCAGCTCGACAAGGCGCTGCAGGCCAATATCAGCTATCGCTATTATGAATCCGGGCACATGATCTACATCCACCCGGAGTCCATGAAGGGCCTGCGCCGCGACCTGCTGGCCTTCTACGACAGCGCCATGTGAGCCATCGGCGCCGCGTCCATGATGATGCGGCGCCGCTTATGCTCAGCGCTCATCCGTGACCACGAACAGGTGCGTCTGCGGCAGGGCCTGAAGATCGACCTCCTTGCCCGCAACGAACAGCCGGCCGAGGCGGCGGATATTATGAATGTCGGCCAGCGGATCGGCATCGAGCAGCAGCAGGTCGGCGATCTTGCCCGGCTCCACCGTGCCCAGATCCTGGAGCCGGCCGGCCGCCCGTGCGCCGTTGCGGGTTGCCGCGACGATCGCCTGCATCGGCGTCATGCCCAGTTCCACCAGCCCTTCGATCGCCAGCAGGCTCCCCTCGCCCGGCTCCTGCTCCGGCGATTTGGGGCTGCGGCGAAACTCGGGCGCATCGCCCAGATAATTGTCGGTCGCGATCGTGACGGGGCATCCGGCCGCGACCAGCCGCTCGGCATTGCGCCGCTCGATCTCCGCATCGTCGCCGCGCATCGTCGCCCGGCGACGCAGTTCGGTGCTGGTCAGCGCGGGCGGCATCTGCGCAATGTCCGCCACCGCCCTGGCGCGCCGGGCGATCTGCTTCTGTCGCACTGCGCCGGTGACCATGTTGGACCGCATCGCGCACAACGTCCCCTTTGACAGGATCAGGGCGATCAGATCGTCGGGATAGTCGCGGCTCAATATCTCGGGATGCTGGATCAGGTCGATCCCCGCCTCGACCGCCAGGCGCAGCCCTTCCGAACTGGTGGCATGGGTTTCGGCCATCTTGCCACGCTTGTGCGCCTCCGCCACGATCACCGCCTGCTGGCGCGGCGAAAAGCCGATCAGTGAGGGCATCATGAAATGGCTGGTGCCGCCATATTTGAGGAAATCGACACCCCGATCGAGATAGGCGCTGACGGCGGCGCGCAATTGTTCCGGCGTCATGTCCATCAGTTCCTCGCCCATGCCCTGGGCCAGCATGTCGTTCCACTGTTCCTGAAACAGGGTCAGGTCGCGATCGCCGGTCAGCGAATAGGTCAGCGAAAATGGGCCGCCCCAGCCCAATATATTGCCCGCCACCAGCATGCGCGCGCCGATCGCCTGGCCGCTGGCGATCCGGTCGCGCACCGCCAGCAGCGGCGGCAGCACGCCATAGCTGTCACGCATGGTGGTGACGCCCGCGCGCAACTGGCGCTGGGCAAATTCGAGCGCCAGTTCCTCGTTCCGGTCGGCATAGCGCGATGAGGTGTCGCGGCGGGCCGGGTTGCCATAGACGGTTGCGTGAACATTGGAGTCGATGAAGCCGGGCAGCAGATAGCGGCCGCGACCATCGACCTGCCTGGCCGAGGCCGGCGCCTTCAGCGTTGCGCCGATCGCTGCGATGCGCCCATCCGCAACGAGCACGTCCTGCCCCGCCTTTGCTGCGCCCCCGGTGCCGTCGATGACGGTTACGTCGCGTATCCAGATTGTTTCAGCCGCAACAATATCGGGCCGGAACAGCCCCAGAGCCGCGCCCGACAGCAGCAGGGCACGAACAATTTTTCTGTTTATTTTCATAACACTAACTCCCCGTTCGACGCTTTTCGCCGGCGACTGCGGACTGACATTTAACTGCAATCTTGACAGCCTCCTGCAGCCTCAGCATGATTAAAGTATACGATATTCAATATACATTGAAGCGGTCAAAGAGCCGCTAAGACAGAGAGAGGAGCTGAACACCCGTCCGGGGGACCGTCAGGCGGTCCGGTACGCAGGAGCCGACATCGGCGCAGCATCCCACATTGCTGCGCATGCAAAATCATAATCTGTGTCGAATGAATTGAATCCTAGCGATTACAAGGGGATAGACCAATGATGACGATCCGACCGGCGGGCCTGTACGGCCGCCGCAATGCCTTTCTGTTGCTGTCGACCATCCTGGCCGGCGCCGCCTTTGGTTCGGTCGCCCATGCCCAGGAGGCACAGGAACACATACAGCCGCCCACCGACATCATCGTCACCGGCTCGCGCCTGGTCCGCACCGATCTGACCGCGCCCAGCCCGATTTCGGTCATGGGCAGCGAGGATGTGAAGCTGTCGGGCAACGTCACGCTGGAAAAGACCCTGAACCAGATGCCGCAGCTGGCATCGGGCAACACCTCCACCGTCAATAATGGCGGCGGGTCGGGCGTGCTGACCGCCAATCTGCGCGGTCTGGGCAACACCCGCACGCTGGTGCTGGTCAATGGCCGCCGCTTCATCCCCGCCGATTCCAGCGGCAATGTCGACCTTGCCTCCATTCCCGACGCCCTGATCAAGCGGGTCGAGATCATCACCGGCGGCGCGTCGGCGGTCTATGGCTCCGATGCGATCGCCGGCGCGGTCAACTTCATCCTCGACGACAAGTTCGAGGGCGTCGAAGCCAGCGCCCAATATGGCATCAGCGACCGCGGCGACGCCGAATCGAAGAAGCTCGACCTGACGTTCGGCACCAGCACCGCCGATGGCCGGGGCAATATCACCCTGTCGGGCAGCTGGACGCGCCAGTCGTCGATCACCCAGAATGATCGTGGTTTCAGCCGCACGCCGCTCGGCGAAGTCAATGGCCAGCTGGTCTATTCGGGTTCGGGCAGCATCCCCGGCACCCGCGTCCCGCTGAGCGCCGCGCAGCGTGCAGCGCTGACCGGCGTCAACCTGACTCCCGGTGGCAGTTGCACGTCGGTCACCGGCATTCGTTTTGGCGAGAACGGCACCGTCCTGCCCTATTGCCAGCCGGAGGACACCTACAACTACGCGCCCTATAATCTGCTGCAGCGCCCGCTCGATCGCTTCAACGTCGCCGCCAACGCCCATTATGAGGTGGCTGACAAGATCACCGCCTATGCCGAGGCCTATTTCGTCAACGCCAAGAATGACATGATCCTGGCGCCCGACAGCTTCACCCCGCTGACGCCCGGCGCCGCCTCCTCGACATTGCTGATCCCCAATTATGCCAGCAATCCGGTGCTGCCCGAAAGCCTGCGCCAGTTCTTCACCAACAATGCCGCCATCTTCGACACCAATGGCGACGGCACGGCGGAAATCGTCGGCGGCGGCCGCCGCGCGGACGAACTGGGCACCCGCAACTATCGCTACGAACGGCAATCCTACCAGATCACCACCGGCCTGCGCGGTGATGTGTCGCTGCTGGGCAGCGACTGGAAGTGGGACGCCTTCTACCAATATATGCGCAACCGCACCGACACCCGGAACGAGGGCCTGATTTCGCAGACCCGCCTGTCGATGGGCCTGGACGCGGTCATCGATTCCTCGGGCAATGTCGTCTGCCGCAACCAGTCGCTGGGCTGCGTGCCGGTGTCGATCCTGGGCCTCAATTCGATCAGCCCGGAAGCCGGCGCCTTCCTGACCCCGGTGCGCGAAAGCCATGACATCTTCACCCGCCAGGTCGCGGGCGCCAGCATCGCCGGCACCCTGTTCGAACTGCCGGCCGGCCCGGTTTCGGTCGCGCTGGGCGCCGAATATCGCAAGGACAAATACACGTTCAGCCCCAGCCCGCTCGACCTGGCCAATGAATATGGCGCGGTGTCGCAAAAGGCGCTGGCCGGTGCCTATGACGTCAAGGAACTGTTCGGCGAACTGCGCATCCCGATCCTCGCGGACATGCCCTTCTTCGACACGCTCGCGATCGAGGGTGCGGCCCGCTATTCGGATTACAGCTCGGTCGGCAAGGTCTTCACCTGGAAACTGGGCGGCGAATATGCCCCGGTCAGCTGGATCCGCATCCGCGGCGCCTATAACAGCGCGATCCGCGCGCCCAATATCGCCGAACTCTATACGGCGGTGACCCGCGGCTATTCCAGCGGCACCGATCCCTGCGCCATCCCGACCTCGGGCGGCGACAATCGCAGCGACGCGCTCAAGAATTTCTGCGTCGCCACCGGCGTACCGGCCGGCGAGATCGCCAACTTCACCCAGGCGACGCTGGGCCTCAACCAGGACAGCGGCGGCAATCCGAACCTGCGCGAGGAAAAGTCGAAGACCTACACGATCGGCGCGGTCATCTCGCCGCCCTTCATCCCGCGCCTCAACATCACGGTCGATTATTTCAACGTGAAGGTCGACGACGCGATCATGACCGTCAACGCGCAGCAGACGATGAACGACTGCTACACGATGATGGATGCCGGCAGCGCCACCTGCCGGGCGATCACGCGCCTGGGCAATGGCCAGCTCGACTATGTCAGCGTGTCGAGCAACAATATCGGCTCGCTCAAGGTCAACGGCATCGATGCGCAGGTCGATTATCGCGTGCCGCTGCCCGGTGCGCTGTCGCTGGGCGACGATGCCAGCCTGTCGCTGCAGGCGATCGCCAGCTGGCTGTTCGAGCGCACGACGCAGGTGCTCGCCACCTCCGCCCCGCAGGATTGCGCCGGCTATTATGGTGCGGGCTGTTCGGTCGGCACCGGCGGCTTCATCACCCCGGACTTCAAGCTGAACCTGGGCGCCACCTATGCCAGCGGCCCCTTGAGCTTCCGCCTGCAGGGCCGGATGATCGGCGACCTGAAACTCTATCCGACCGCGACCAATGTGGTGAAGTCGGTGGCCCCGGTCTGGTATCTCGACACCAGCTTCTCGATCGACGCGACGGAGACCTTCTCCTTCTTCGGCGGCGTCAACAACCTGCTCGACCGGCAGCCGCCGATCCTGGGCACGACCCTGGTCGGCGACGCCAATACCGACGTGTCGCTCTATGACACGCTGGGCCGCCGCTACTTCGTCGGCGCACGAATGAAGTTCTGACCCGTCAGATGGGCGGGCCGGGGCCGTGGCGCTCCGGCCCGCCACTTACAACAGCTATAGAGGAGAGCGTCGCATGGCCGTCCGGTCCCGTCCCATTCTCGCCCTGGCGGCGCTGCTCCTGAGCGGCAGCGCGCTCGCGGCGCCCGAAGCATCCAATGCGCCGGCGGCGAAGACCGCCGATCCCATTCCCGCCCGCAATCAGGGCGCAGGGCCGTTCCAGCGCACGGTGCTGCGCCATGTCTACATGATCGATGGCACCGGCGCGCCGGCGCAGGGGCCGTTCGACATCGTCCTGTCGAACGATCGCATCGCCGAGATCAAGTCGATCGGCGCGCCCGGCGCGATCAATCCCGCGCTGCGCGCCGCGCCCGGCGACCATGAGATCGACCTGGCCGGCGCCTATGTCATGCCCGGCTTCGTCGACGCCCATGTCCATCTCCATTCGCTGAGCGACGCGCAGAAAGTGCCGTCCGACTATATCCTCAAGCTCTGGATGGCGCATGGCATCACCTCCGTGCGCGACCTGGGCAGCGGCCACCCGATCGAGTGGCTGGCCGACATCAAGGCCCGCAGCGCCCGCAACGAGATCGTCGCCCCACGCATCGACATCTACCCGATGTTCCACCAGATACGCGGCCCCGTGAACGACGCCGCCACCGCCCGCGCGGTGATCCAGGAGGCCAAGAAGCGCGGCGCCGACGGCATCAAGTTCATCGGCGGCGCGCCGGAGGATGTGCTCTACGCAGCACTCGACGAGACGAAGAAGCTCGGCCTGCACAGCACCATGCACCACGCCCAGCAACTGGTCGCCTATGCCAATGTGCTGGGCACGTCGGGCGCGGGCCTGGAGAGCATGGAACATTGGTATGGCCTGCCCGAAGCGATGTTCACCGACCAGCGTATCCAGGCCTTTCCCACCGACTTCATCAACAATGACGAGCAGATGCGCTTCGGCGAGGCCGGGCGGCTGTGGGCGCAGGCGGCCGAGCCGGGATCGGACCAGTGGAACAAGGTGATGGACACGCTGCTGGAACGCGGTTTCACCCTGGACCCGACCTTCACCGCCTATCTCACCAGCCGGGACTTCATGCGGATGAGCCGGGCGCAATGGCATGCCGATTACACCCTGCCGGCGCTGTGGGACTATTATCGCCCCAGCCGCACCAATCATGGCGCCTATTGGTTCGACTGGACCACCGAGCATGAAATGGCGTGGAAGGACAATTATCGCCGCTGGATGCGGTTCGTGAATGATTACAAGAACCGGGGCGGCCGCGTCACCGTGGGCAGCGATTCCGGCTATATCTACAATCTCTATGGCTTCGGCTATATTCAGGAGATGGAGTTGCTGCGCGAGGCGGGGTTCAGCCCGCTGGAAGTGATCCACGCCGCCACGCAGGAAGGCGCCCGGCTGCTCGGCCATGAGGACCAGATCGGCACCATCCGGGTCGGCCGCAAGGCCGACCTGGTGGTCATCAAGGGCAACCCGCTGGCCAACATGAAATTGCTGTTCGGCACCGGATCGATCAGGCTCAATGATGCGACCGGCAAGGTCGATCGGGTCGGCGGCGTCGATTACACGATCAAGGACGGCATCATCTATGATGCAAAGGCGTTGCGCGCGGAAATCCGCGCCATGGTCGCCCGGCAGAAGGCCGAGCGCGGCATGCCACCGGGCATCATGACGATCGAGAATGCGGAGGCCTCTACGCTACCATGAGGTCTTCGCAGCGACAGGCAGAAGGCGGCCTTTGAGGCCTGACCGGAGCCTGTCGACGGGCGCTCTTTCCTGTTGCCGACAGCCCTTGTCGGCAGCGGGGAAGAGCGCCGATTTGCCTTTGGCCCGTCAACCGCCCGCCGGCCCGAAGCGGGCCACCATGTCATAGGCGTCAGCCAGGAAGACCTGGCGGACATAGGTGATCGGGTCGCCGCCGCGCCAGGTATGGCGCTCGACGCACAGGCAGGGCGCGCCGGGCGCGATGCCGAGTTGGGCGGCCTCCTCCCGCGTTGCGCCTACCGCCGAAATCCGGTTTTCCGCCTCGGTCCAGGGCACATGCTGCAGCAGCCAGGTGCCCGGCGAGATGCTGTCGAAGTCGCCATCGACGATCGCGGGCACGGCGCGGGTCGCGATCAGGCGATGTTCCACCGCGAGCGGCCGATCATCGGCGCAATGAATGCCATCCAGTTCCAGCAGTTGCGCACCATTGGCCAGAGCCGTTTCCTCGTCGCGCCCGGCAATCGGGCCGCGCACCTGCCGCCGGGTCAGGCGATAGCTGTGCCGCTGGCCGCGCTCGCCGATCTGGACGGCAAGGTCCGGGATATCCAGCACCATCGAATGGACGCGCGGCCGGGCGACGAAGCTGCCCGCCTTCTTGCGCCGTTCGATCAGGCCGGCCGATTGCAGCGCCGACAGCGCCTTGTTCACGGTCATGCGCGAACAGCCATGGGCCTGCATAAGTTCCTGCTCGGTCGGCAGCCGGTCGCCTGGCGCCAGCGTGCCGGCCAGGATGCGGGCCTCGAAATCGGCGCGGATCTTCTCGTGCAGCGGCTGTTTCACGCGGTCAGTTTCTCCAGCGTCCGGCGATAGCGGGTGGCGATGGCGTCGCGGGCGCGATGCCGCCCGCCGCTTACCATCTGCACGCCCCGGCGCCAGACCGTATCGATCGCCTCGCGCCCGGCGCCGAAGATCAGCCCATCCAGCACACGCTCGACCGGGCGATGGGACAGCGAGGGATGATTAAGGTCCAGCGTCACGAAATCTGCCGATGCGCCGACGCGCAGCCCAGCGGAGACACCCAGCGCCTGCGCGCCGCCCGCCACCGCCGAACGGTAAAGGCGATCGCCGGTCGATATGCCTGCGTGGCGCGCCAGCACATTACGCTGCTGCAGGCCAAGACGCTGGCCATATTCCAAAAGTCGCAGTTCCTCTGTGGCATCGATGCGGACATTGGAATCGCTGCCGACACCATAGACGCCGCCAGCGTCGAGGAAGGCCTCCGCTGGAAATAGACCGTCGCCCAGATTGGCCTCGGTAATCGGACAGAGCCCCGCCACCGCGCCGCGGGTTGCCATCGCCCGCGCCTCATCCTCAGTCATATGGGTCGCATGGACCAGGCACCAGCGGTTGCTCACCGGCGCATGATCCAGCAGCCACTCGACCGGCCGCTGGCCGTTCCAGGCAACGCAGTCGGCCACTTCCTTCTGTTGCTCGGCGATATGGATATGAACCGGATTATGGCCCGCGATCCGGGCGAGCAGCGCCAGTTCGTCGGGCGCGACCGCGCGCAGGCTGTGCGGTGCGACGCCGACCACGGCATCGGGCAGGTTTCGTGCTCCCGTGATTGCCGCCTCGCGCAATCGGGCGAAGCCGTCCAGATCATGGATGAAACGCCGCTGGCCCGCGCTCGGCGCCTGCGCGCCGAAACCCGACCAGGCGTAGAAGACCGGTAACAGCGTCAGACCGATGCCGCTTTCCGCCGCCGCCGCCATGATCGCCAGGCTGGTTTCCGCCGGGTTCGCATAGGGCGCGCCGTCCGCGGCGTGATGCAGATAGTGAAATTCGCCGACACGAGTGAAGCCGCTTTCCAGCATCTCGACATAGGCCTGTGCCGCAATCGCCGCGATATCATCCGGGTCCATGCGATCGACGAAGCGATACATGAGGTCGCGCCAGGTCCAGAAACTGTCGCCCGCCGGGCCGCGCACCTCGGTCAGGCCGGCCATCGCCCGCTGAAAGGCATGGCTGTGCAGATTGGCCAGGCCCGGCAACGCGACGGGGTGACGGATATCCTCGGCCTGCGGTGCGGCGCCTTGCTCGATCGATGCGATCGTGCCGTCATGCAGCACCATCCGGACGTCCCGCGCCCACCCCTCCGGCAACAACGCATGGTCGAAAAACAGGGACGTCATGGACTGCAAATCTCCCGGACCGATATAATGTCTATACATTAAATATCGAATCATGCAATCTGGGCGGAAGGCCGTGAAGGGAGGCTGGCGATGACGATGATATGCGACCGGCTATGGACCAATGCCCGGCTGGCGACGATGGCGGGCGACGGGATCGGCGCGATCGAGGACGGCGTGATCGCCGCGCGCGATGGCCGTATCGCCTATGCTGGCGCCCATGTTGAAGCGCCTGCCTTCGCCCCCGCAGAGACGATCGACTGCGCCGGCCGCTGGATCACGCCGGGCTTGATCGACTGCCACACCCATTTGGTCCATGGCGGCGATCGCGCCGCCGAGTTCGAGCTGCGCCTGGCCGGCGCCTCCTATGAGGAAATTGCCCGAGCCGGCGGCGGCATCGTCTCGACCATGCGCGCCACCCGCGCAGCGAGCGAGGCGGAACTGGTCGCCAGCGCCCTGCCTCGGCTCGACGCGCTGATCGCCGAAGGTGCCACCACGGTCGAGGTGAAGTCCGGCTATGGCCTTGATCCCGCCTCCGAGCTGCGGATGCTGCGCGCCGCGCGCCAACTGGGCCGCGAACGGCCGGTGCGGATCGTCACCACCTTCCTGGGCGCCCACGCCCTGCCGCCCGAATATGCCGGCGATGCCGATGCCTATATTGCGATGCTGTGCGACGAATTGCTGCCGACGGTCGCGGCCGAAGGGCTGGCGGACGCGGTCGACGCCTTTTGCGAGGGGATCGGCTTTTCGCCGGCGCAGACCGACCGGCTGTTCAGCGCCGCGCGCGCGCTCGGCCTGCCGGTCAAGCTCCATGCCGAACAGCTTTCCAACCTCCACGGCGCGGCACTCGCCGCCAGCCATGGCGCACTGTCGGCCGATCATCTGGAATATCTGGACGAAGACGGCATCGCCGCCATGGCCCGCGCCGGCACGGTCGCGACCTTGCTGCCCGGCGCTTATTATTTCGTGCGCGAGACGAAGCTGCCGCCGATCGACGGGCTGCGCCGTGCCGGCGTGCCGATCGCGCTGGCGACCGACTGCAACCCCGGCACCTCGCCGCTCACCTCGCTGCTGCTGGTGATGAACATGGGCGCGACCCTATTCCGCCTGACCGTCGACGAATGCCTGGCGGGCGTCACCCGCAATGCCGCGCGTGCGCTCGGTCTATCCGACGAAATCGGCACACTGGAGGTCGGCAAAAGCTGCGACCTTGCCATCTGGGACATAGAGCGCCCCGCCGAACTGGTTTATCGCATGGGGTATAACCCGCTCCATGCCCGCATCTGGAGTGGTCAATGAACGCTATCATCCTCGTCCCCGGCGAAGCCTCGCTGGCCGACTGGCGCGCCATCTATCGCGGCGCGACGGCCCGGCTTGATGGCGCATCCGCGCCGCGCATTGCCGAGAGCGCAGCGGCGGTGGCGCGCATCCTGGCGAAGGGCGAGCCGGTCTATGGCATCAACACCGGCTTCGGCAAGCTGGCGAGCGTGCGGATCGGTGACGAAAACCTGGCCACGCTCCAGCGCAATATCGTGCTGAGCCATGCCGCCGGCACCGGTGCCCCCTCCCCCATCCCGGTCATCCGCCTGATGATGGCGCTGAAGCTCGCCAGCCTGGGCCAGGGCGCGTCGGGCGTGCAGCCGCAGACTGTCGCCCTGCTGGAGGCGATGCTGGTTCAGGGGCTGACACCGGTGGTGCCGGCCCAGGGGTCGGTCGGCGCCAGCGGCGATCTGGCGCCCTTGTCGCACATGGCTGCCGCGATGATCGGTGTCGGCGACATCATACTGGGCGAAGAGCGCCTGCCGGCCGCCGAGGCGCTGGCCCGTGCCGGCCTCGCCCCGCTGGAGCTTGGCCCCAAGGAAGGGCTGGCGCTGCTCAACGGCACCCAATTCTCGACCGCCAATGCGCTCGCCGGCCTGTTCGAGGCGGAGACGCTGTTCCAGGCGGCGCTGGTCACCGGCGCGCTCTCGACCGAGGCGGCCAAGGGCTCCGACACCCCCTTCGACCCGCGCATCCATGCGCTGCGCCGCCATGTCGGGCAGATCGAGACGGCCGATGCGCTGCGCGGCCTGATGGCAGGCAGCGCCATCCGCGCGAGCCATCTGAGCGGCGATGCGCGGGTGCAGGATCCCTATTGCCTGCGCTGCCAGCCGCAGGTGATGGGCGCCGCGCTCGACCTGCTGCGTCAGGCAGCGACCACGCTGGCCATCGAGGCCAATGGCGTGTCCGACAATCCGCTGATCTTCCCGGAAAGCGACGAGGCGCTGTCAGGCGGCAATTTCCATGCCGAGCCGGTCGCCTTCGCTGCCGACATGATCGCGCTCGCCATCTGCGAGATCGGATCGATCGCCGAGCGCCGCATCGCGATGCTGGTCGACCCGGCGCTGAGCGGCTTGCCCGCCTTCCTGACGCCGAAACCCGGTCTCAATTCCGGTTTCATGATCCCGCAGGTGACGGCCGCCGCCTTGGTCTCGGAGAATAAGCAGCGCGCCTATCCGGCCAGCGTGGATTCGATCCCGACCAGCGCCAATCAGGAGGATCATGTCTCCATGGCCGCCCATGGCGCGCGCCGCCTGCTCGACATGGCGGAAAATGCGACCGCAGTGATCGGCATCGAATTGCTGGCGGCGGTGCAGGGCATGGACTTCCACGCCCCGCTCACCTCCAGCACCGCGTTGGAAGCGGCCCGTGCCTGCGTCCGGGATCAGGTACCCCACCTGACCGACGACCGCCATTTCCACCCGGATATGGAGGCAGCCAACCGCATCGTCCGGTCGGGCGCGCTGGTGGCGGCCGCTGGTCACGCCCTGCCGGTGCTGGGATGAACGACTGGCTCGACATCCGGCGAGGCGAGGTGGCGCTGATCGTCGCCTTCCCGCATACCGGGACCGATCTCGCCGATGTCGGCGACGCCTTCCGCTCGCCCTGGATCGCCCGCGCCGATGCGGACTGGTGGGTGGATCAGCTTTACGCCTTCGCTTGCGATCTGGGCGCGACGACGATCCGCACCGCCATTTCGCGCGGCGTCATCGACGTCAATCGCGATCCCTCGGGCGCCTCGCTCTATCCGGGACAGGCAACGACCGAACTCTGCCCGACGACCGATTTCGACGGCGCGCCGCTCTATGCCGGCGCCGTCCCCGACGCGGCCGAGATCGACCGGCGGCGGGCCAACTGGTTCACACCCTATCATGCCGCACTGCAGGCCGAGATCGACCGGCTGCGCGCCCGGCATGACCGGGTCGTTATCTACGACGCCCATTCGATCCGCAGCATTGTGCCGCGCCTGTTCGACGGCGCATTGCCGCAGTTCAACATCGGCACCAATTTCGGCACGACCTGTTCGCCGGACCTAACCGCCCAGGTCGCCCGCCTCTGCGCGGCAAGCGGCATGAGCCATGTCGTCGACGGTCGTTTCCGCGGCGGCTGGACCACGCGCCATTATGGCCGGCCCGAACAGGGCGTGCATGCGATCCAGATGGAACTGGCGATGCGCGGCTATCTCCACGAGCCCGCCGAGCGGACCGAGGCCAGTTGGCCGCCGCCGCTTGACCTGGCCCATGCCGCACCGCTGACCGCCACCCTCACCGCCATCTTGAAGGCCTGCCTCGCCTTCACCCGCCAGGAAGGCTGATCCTCCATGACCCGCATCGACAATAGCCGCATCATCAAGCCCGCCACCGGCACGCAGCTCAGCGCCAAGAGCTGGCTGACCGAAGCGCCGCTGCGCATGCTGATGAACAATCTCCACCCCGATGTCGCCGAGCGGCCCGAGGAACTGGTCGTCTATGGCGGCATCGGCCGCGCCGCGCGCGACTGGGAAAGCTATGACCGGATCGTCGAGACGTTGAAGCGGCTGGAGGACGATCAGACCTTGCTGGTCCAGTCGGGCAAGCCGGTCGGCGTGTTCCGCACCCATCGCGATGCGCCGCGCGTGCTGATCGCCAACTCCAATCTGGTGCCGCACTGGGCCAATTGGGAGCATTTCAACGAACTCGATAAGCGCGGCCTGGCCATGTACGGCCAGATGACCGCGGGTAGCTGGATCTATATCGGCACCCAGGGCATCGTGCAGGGCACCTATGAGACATTCGTCGAGATGGGGCGCCAGCATCATGGCGGCACCCTCAGCGGCAAATGGCTGCTGACGGCGGGCCTGGGCGGCATGGGCGGCGCCCAGCCGCTCGCCGCCGTCATGGCCGGCGCGTCCTGCCTGGCGATCGAATGCCAGCCCAGCCGCATCGAGATGCGCCTGCGCACCGGCTATCTGGATGTCGCGGCCGCGACGATCGAGGAAGCCATGGCGATCATCGAGAAAAGCTGTGCCGACAAGAAGCCCGTTTCGGTCGGCCTGCTCGGCAACGCGGCCGAAATCCTGCCCGACATGTTCGCGCGCGGCATCCGCCCCGACCTGCTTACCGACCAGACCAGCGCCCATGACCCGGTGAATGGCTATCTGCCCGCCGGCTGGACCGTCGCCGAATGGATCGAGCGGCGCGAGCGCGAGCCCGAAGCGGTGGCGAAGGCCGCCAAGGCCAGCATGGCGGTTCATGTCCGCGCCATGCTGGATTTCCAGGCCGCCGGGGTCCCCACCACAGATTACGGCAATAATATCCGCCAGATGGCGAAGGATGAGGGCGTCGACAATGCCTTCGACTTCCCCGGCTTCGTGCCCGCTTATATCCGCCCGCTCTTCTGCCGCGGCATTGGCCCGTTCCGCTGGGCGGCGCTGTCGGGCGATCCGGAGGATATCTACAAGACCGACGCCAAGGTGAAGGAATTGCTGCCCGACAACGCCCATCTCCACAACTGGCTCGACATGGCGCGGGAGAAGATCCACTTCCAGGGCCTGCCCGCCCGCATCTGCTGGGTCGGACTTGGCGATCGCCATCGCCTCGGCCTCGCCTTCAACGAGATGGTGGCGAAGGGCGAACTGAAGGCCCCGGTCGTCATCGGCCGCGACCATCTCGACAGCGGCTCGGTCGCTTCCCCCAATCGCGAGACCGAAGCGATGATGGACGGGTCGGACGCGGTCAGCGACTGGCCGCTGCTCAACGCGCTGCTCAACACCGCGTCGGGTGCGACCTGGGTATCGCTCCACCATGGCGGCGGCGTCGGCATGGGCTATAGCCAGCATAGCGGCATGGTGATCGTTGCCGACGGCACGGCGGAAGCGGCCGCGCGGCTGGAACGGGTGCTGTGGAACGACCCGGCCACCGGCGTGATGCGCCATGCCGATGCGGGCTACGAGATCGCGCGCGACTGTGCCCGTGGCAAGGGACTGGACCTGCCGGGAATATTGGGCTGAGCCGCCGGCTCAGCCCCGATCAGGCGAGCTTGCCGGCCAGCATCTGCAAGGATGCGGCATAATAGTCGGTCGACAGGCCTGCCGGTTGCGGCAGGCCCATGATCTTGCCGGCAATCGCCATGCCACCCGCCGACAGGGCATAGGGCGCGACCTCCCCGGACTGGACATCGACCCAGGCCGGGATCGGCTGTTGCCGGCTCACATAGCCCTGCCAATAATCCCGGATCGGCTTAAGCAGCGCCGCCCGGCGCCCGGCCTGGGCATAAAGCGGCACGCGGATCGCGTCGAAGCCGAAACGGGCGGGCTTGCCCACGGCCGGCACGACCATGTCATGCCCCGTCACATCGACCCAATCGGTCGGCAGCTTGAGCGGACCGAATTGGGCCGCCGCCATCAGCGCTTCGCTGTCACTGATGATCCGCCCCCAGGCAGCATCCCCATCCAGGCGACGGAAGGCGTCGAGCGCGGGCCAGACGAAATAGGAAGGGTTGAGCGTCACCGCCTCTGGCGTGACGAAGCCCTGCAGGCCGGGCAGCAGCAATTTGCGCCCATGGCGTTCCAGCACCAGATGCTGGCGGATGGCGGCGCGGATCTCGGCCGAGCGGCTGGCATAACGCCCCTCGCCCCAGCTTTTCGCGGCTTCGGCCAGCGCCCAGGCAATGAACAGGTCGCCATCGGTCGCATTATTGGTGTCCGCCACCGGATTGGGCTGCCGCGGGTCATAGCGCCAGGCGTAAAGCGCCATATCAGGCCGGACCAGATTGCTATCGGTCCAGCGCAGGATAGCGTCGAACGCTTCCCGGTCATCGTTCCACAATGCCAGGCCCAGGCCATAGCCCTGCCCCTCGCTATGGCTGACACCGCCATTGCCATTGTCGATGATGCGGCCGGACGGATCGAGAAAGGCGGCCTTGAACCGGGCCCAGTCGCCATTGGTCACGCTGCTGCCCCGCGGCTGACGCGCCTTGGCGCAGGCTGCCGTGAAAACCAGTCCCATCCCCACCAGCAACGCACGCCGGTCAACGCCCATGGCGTATTTCCATGATGCCGTCGCGCCATTGCAGCACGGATGTATGCAGGTCCGCGCCGCCGCCCAGCGCCCGGAACCAGGCGTCATAGGCGCCACGCAGCAGCGGCGGCGCCATGTCCGCCCAGCGGCCATCGACATCGCCCTGGAGCGTTTCGGGCAAGCCGACATGCTGGATCATGATTGCATCGTCCGTCATCCGCAATTGCGCCTCACCCCAGCCCAACGTCCGCCACAGCCGGTTGATCCGCGCCATCAGCGCATCGCCGTCCGAAATGTCGGCGACCTGAAGCAGGGACGCGATGCGCCGACCGACCGCGCCGAAAAAGGCATCGGCCTGGCCACGGGTCGCGGTGCCGAACACCTCGCTGCCGATCATCGCGGTTAGCAGCGACAGCCCGTCCATCGTCCACTGATCGGTTTCGGCGGGCTGATATTCCACGGCTTCCCGGATCATCAATTGCCTCCCAGAGACTGTTTGATCCCAATCAGCGACTTGAACTCGTCATAGCTGCCGAAGGTGTTGATGCTCATCTCACCGCCGACCCGCGTACTGGGACTGACACGATAATAGATCGAGCCGTCCGCCGAAAGGGCAAAGCCGGTCTTGCTCAGGCTGTCATAATAGGAGCGCACATCGCTGTTCTGGGCCTTGAGGCCATCCAGCACCGCCTGTGCCGCCGGATCGGTCGGATAGACGTTGACCTGATCCTGGCTGTAGCTCTGATAGCCAGGCGCCACGCCCGCCTTCACCTCCAGCAGGTCCGACGCATAGGCATACCGCACCGGCAGGCTGATGCTGAAGAAGCTCTGCGGGCTGAAATAGCCGCCAAAGCCGTAGGTGAAGTAGTTCTGATTATTGTCGAAATCCTGATAGTTCACGTTGACGCCGCCGGTGATCGACGAGCGATCGCCGCGATAGAAGGGCAGATAGCCACCGACATTGGCCTGGAAGCCATGGTTCTTGCGGACGTCATGCCCGGCATATTTATAATAGGACAGGTCGCCATAGACCCCCGCCCCATCCTGATCATAGGAGAAGGATGCGCCGCCGCCGGTCCGCATCACCTGGCCCCACATAGCGCCGGTCACGGGATCGCGTGTGCCAGCATAGGACAGGACGCTGTCGGTCACCGGCTTGCGCTCGAACCAGGCACGCGCCGTCGCATAGGGCGAGAAACGCGGGCTGATCGCCGCATGCCAGGTCACGTCGCTATCCTCGAAACCGAGCGGCGTGACGCCAGCCTCCAGCTTCAGCAGCGGCGTCTCATAAGCGGCCGACAGCGCCACGCCGGACGCATGCTGGGTATCGGCATCCACCAGTGCGGATTCTTCCTGATCGACGATCCCCTGCGCTTCGGGCGTCGCATTGCGACCGAAGCGGGCAAGGCCCGACCGGCTGGGACGACCGGCATCCAGCACCACGGCTTCCGCCCTGGCCTTGATCCGGCCGTTGCCAAGGCTGGTGGAGACTTCGGCCGATCCGGTCAGTTCCTTGAGTTCGCTCAGGCCCGCTTCACCCGATCGCTCGCGATAGCCGGTGCGCAGTTCGGCGCGTGGGCCGCTGTCACGGGTCAGGGTGCGGATCTCGGTCTGGATACGGTCCATCACCGGATCGCCGCTTGTCATCATCGATCCGCCGGGCGCAGACGCCGGCACGCCGACCGGCGGATAGCCGCCCGGCATCGGCGCAGACTGGGCCACGACCGCCGGCGGGAAGCCGCCGGCTTCGCCAGCCTGCGGCATCGGCGCGAACGCCATGCCTGCCGGTGACGGCGCCTGTCCGGCCAGCCGCGCGCCCGATCCCAGCGCAAACGGATTGACCGCCGCCGGGGCGACCGCAGCCGACTGGTTGCGGAACGGGTTGTTGCCCTGCATCGTCGCGGCAAAGGGATTGCTGGCGGTGACATTGCCTGCGCCGCTCTGCGCGGCATAGACTTCCTTCGCGCGCTTCAGGTAGCGCAGCGCGGCGCCCTCGTCGCCCCGCGCCTGCTCCATCCGCGCCGCCGCCATGTAAATCTGATAATCATTGGGCGACTGCTGCAAGGCGCGCTCGATCGTGGCGCGCGCCAGATCCTTGTCGCCGGCAGCTCCCGCCGTCTCGATCAGGCCCATCAACGCGCCCTTGTCATTGGGCGACTGGGCCAGGACCAGTTGGTAGGTCTGGGCCGCCTGGGCCGGCATGCCGCCGGACTGATAGAGCCGTGCCAGCGCGGCCAGCACTTCCTGATTGCCCGGCGCAGCGTTCCACGCGCCCTGCAGCAGGTCGAAGGCCTGGGCGTTCTGCCCGGCCAGTCGCAGCCGATCCGCCTGCGACGCCGCCATGATGCCGTTCATCCGCGCCACGACACGCTGGCCGTCGGGCGTATTGCCCGCCAGTTGCGCGGCGCGTTGCACGGCGCTGGTGGCAAAGGCATCGCGCCCGGTCTTGGCAAGCACGCGCACGATCGGCTCATAACCGGCCGGGTCGGTGATGGTGCCGGCGGTCAGCGCCTGCTGCGCCAGTTGCGCCGCCCCTTCCCGGTCACCCAGTTCGAACATCGCATCGGCCACCGCAGCCTGCTTGGTCGGGTCGATGCCGGGGGTCGCGGCCAGTTGGCGCAGCGCCATCAGCGCATCGGCCTGCCGGCCCTGCGCGGCCATCGCCTTGGCCCGCTCGATCGCACCATCGACCTTCAGGCCGACGGCGAAATTGCGCATCTGTTCTGTGCGCTGCATTTCGGGAATCCGCGCCATCAGCGTATCGGCGGCCGACGCCCGGCCACGATCGGCGTTGAGCAGCGCTGCCGCATAGAGCCAGTCCGGGTCGCTTGACGATCCCAGCGAGTTGATCAGCGATTCCGCTTCGGGCAGGCGCTGGCGCTGGATCAGATAACGGGCAAACTCATAGCGGATCCACGGATCCTGCTGGTCCAGCAACAGGCCGGAATGAAATTCCTGTTCGGCGGTGACATCATCGCCGCGCGCAGCCGCGGCACGGGCGCGATCGCGCGCGGCCCGGCTCGCCAGCCGACCATCGGACTGCTTGGCCCCTTCATTTGCCTGCCGGTAGAGATCTGCCGCATCGGCATAGCGCCCCTGCCGCTCATAGATATCGGCCAGCAATTCGAGCGCCGGGCCACGCTGCGGATAACCGGAACGGACCAGCGCTTCGGCATCGGCCTGCGCTTCGCCAAGCCGGCCCTGCGCCAGCGCCGCACGCGCATCCGCAAGCCCGCCAAAGAAGCGGGCGGAGGCCAGCGCCTGCGCCCATTGCCCGGCAGAACCGCGCCGCGACGCCTGATCGAGCAGGTCACGCGCTTCGCCAAAGCGCCCCTGGCGCAGGCGCACCAGTCCAAGGCCGCCCAGCGCGTCGGCATCGTTGCGATTGGCCGCCACTGCGCGCTCGAACGCCCGCTCCGCGCCATCCAGATCATTGGCGTCGAGCGCCTTGAAACCGCTCGCGCGCGACGCGCCGCCGCCAGTATTGCCGCTCGGGCGCGCGGTCTGCGTCCGATTTGCCGCCGAGGGAGTTGCAGCCGGCGTGGGCGTCGGGCGTGGCGTCGCTTCGGCGCGCCGTGCCGGCGCTGGCGCGGGCGTGGGTTTCGGTGCCGGCTGTGCCTTGGGCGGCGGGCCGGCCAGTCCCTTGCGCGCTTCGGCATTATTGGGATCGAGCGCCAGCGCCCGGCGATAGGCCTGGTTGGCGAGATCCTGTCGCCCCTTGGACTGCCAGTAGCGGCCCTGCTGGATCAGCGGCGCAACGCCCGGCACATCGGCCAGCGTGGGCAGCGGCGCCATGCAGGCCAGCGCCAGGGCGGCGCAGGTGACACGCAGACGGAGGGTGCGGCTCATGCCTCCTCCTCCTTGCTCAGGCGGCGGCGCTGCTGCCGGCTGAGGTAGAGATAGAGCGGTCCGGCGAGGATGAGCGCCGCGAGCAGGCCACAGGCGGCCATCAGCAAAGGACGCTGGCTCAGCCAGAAGGCCGCCTTCATCCAGAAGGGCAGGTAACCGACCCAATAGCCGGGTCCAACCGCAAAGCTGCTCATCCCGTCGCCGCTGGTCACGGCCAGGTCGCCCTGGATCTGGGCGTTGATCTTGGCATCGGCCATGCCGCCGACCAGATCGGGCAATGCGCGCGGATCGTCCGCCAGCAGGGCCACGACGCTGCGACCACCCTCGAACGGCGATTCGAAGCCGACAATACCGGCAAAACCGCTGGATGAGGTGACGAACGCGTCCGCTTCGCCATCCCCCGATCGATCGAACGGCGAGAAGAAGGCGAAGATGCGCTGGACCGGGCTCATCTCTGTCACCTGCAGCCGGCCATTTTCATAACGGACCGGTGCGCCAGCGAAGAGTTGGTCGGAACCCGCGACACTGCTGCCACCGATAACGATGATGTCACGCCCCTGCAGTCGCTCGCCATCGACGGCGTTGGCGACGACGACCCCGGTCACTGGCGCGCCGGTGGAATCGCCCATGCGGCCCATCAGCACCAAGAAGGCCTCGACCGCCCCGGCCGAAGGCTGACCACCCATCAGCACCGTGGTTTCCGACAGGTCGGGACGGATGGTGAAGGGATAGCCGGCGCCCGCAAATGTGGCGAGATCGGGCATGTGCAGCGCGTGATAGGCGCGGCTGAGGTCGATGCTGCTGCTCGGTCGCACGCTGACCCGGACATTGTCGGGCAGCGTCCCTTCGCATTTCTTCTTGTCGGCAATGATCAGATTATAGTCGAAGATCAGCTCGTTCTGGCCGAACAGATTGTAGCGCGGCAGCACGATCGAGGCGCTGGAATCGTTGGACGATGCGCCCTGTGCCCCGAACAGACTGTCCCACCAGCCGGCCCCGGCGAGCGGCAGCGTGCGCAGATACTGGTTGTTGATCGAGACATCAAGGCGCGAGGCACGACGATCGAGCCATTTGGCCGCCGGATAGCGATAGCGCAGGTCCAGGCGACCGCCCTGGCGCGGCCAGAAGAAGAGGTCGGGGGCGACCCGGAAGCGCGCCGACAGCGGTCCGGGCGGCAGGCCCATGCCCTGCAGCGCATTGGCGTCCATGATCTCGCCCAGCTGAACCGGGCGGTCGGTGCGCAGCCAGCGCGGCGCGGCATAGCGCGCATAGGTCGGGATGCGGACGCCGTCGAAGTTCATCCGCGCGCCGCTCAGCACGCCGCGACCGCTGGCGATCGCCGCAGCGGCCAGCTTCAACTCGCTGGCATTGCGGCCCATCACCACCAGCAATTCGCCGAACGTGTCGCGCGGATTGCGGATGACCGTCGCGCTCGGCCCGGTAATCGCCAGGTTCAGGCCCGCAATCGGCCGTTCCGGCGTCGCGAACAGGATCGCATTGCCGGTCGGGATCTGGTTGTAGACCGGCTTGAACGAAAAGCCGCGATAGCTCGCCTGGGCGCCCAGCCAGGAGGCCAGGCTGGCGGCCGCCTCCAGTTCGCCTGCGCGCGGCGTGCCGGCGAAGACGAAAGGCAGGCGCAGCGGCAGATTATCGTGCCGGTCGAAGAAGGGACCGGGCAGACGGCCCAGATCCGGGGCCATCGGCAGCGTCTGGACGCTGAGGTCGAACCAGGACCGCACATTGCTGATATTGGCCCAGAGCGAACTGTGGAACGGATCCTCGCAATCGCGCGCATAATGGCCGACCAGACGCAGGTTGAGCTGGTTGTCGCCCGGCAGGAACAGCGCCGGATTGACCGGAATGGTGATGTTCTGACCACCGGATTCCGCCGGGGTCAGGCGAATGGTGCGCACCACTTCGCCGTTCAGCAGCACGACCAGCTGGCTGAGATCGCCGAGCATCGCCGGCGACCAGGCGAAATTCAGCGTCAGGCTGCTGTCGGTCACCACCTCGTTGCGGCGCATGCCGAAGGGAATGCCGATTTCGCCGCGCGTGCCGGCCAGGCGGATCGGCATCTTGACCTGCAGGTCGCGGAAGCTGAGCCGCTGCTTCTGCACGCCCGCTGCGGTGGCGGGTGCCAGCGTCGCGGCAGGTGCCTGTGCCGCCTGCGCGAAGGCGTGACCGCTGCCTGCGAGCACCAGCGTTCCGATCGCGGCCAGGCCCAGCAATGCGGCCGCAGCCTGCTTGGCGGCTTTCGCCGCGGCGGCCAGGCGAACGGCCTTCTTCTGCTTGCGGCGCTCCGTGCGGTTGAGGCGAAACAGGCGCTTGAGGGTCATATAGTCGACCACGATGATATCCCAGAGAGAGTGCAGGGCCGAAACCGGCTTGCGGGGGGCAGCGGGCTGCCAGGCATCGGCACGGCCCATCACCGCGCGGACAAGGTGACGCGAAGAGATCATGTCCAGTTCCTGGAAGCGCAGATTGACCTCGCCCCGATCGAACCGGACCATTTCGACCGGGATCGTCAGCTTCTCGTCACCCATCGGCAGCGACATATGGGCGACGCGCCGGTCGCGCAGCGGGAAGTCGGGCGGCACGGCGATCGCGGCACCGCCCATCGAAATGTCGATCGTCGTCGCGTCGATCACATAGCCATCGGCCATGTAGAGGGTGACCGGCAATTCGGTGACGATGCGGATATATTCGCGCGCCTGCCGCGTCTCCCGCGCGACCGAAACGGCGGCGATCAGGATGATCAGGCTGAACACGGCCCAGACGACGTTCAGCACCAGCGTATCGGTCTGGATGTTGAACAGATGCGGGAAGAAGACCCGCTTCACGATCGCCAGACCGATGCCGAAGATGATGAGGCCGATGCAGATCAGGTGGGGGCGCACCGTCGACAGGTCGAAATAGGTCCGGTCGAGCAGGCTGCCCTTGTCCGTCACGTTGAACTTGCCCTTGCGCGGCTGGAAGAAGGTCATGACCGTCGGGCGCGCCAGGTGAAAGGCCAGGATCGTCTCGTAGATTTCGCCCCAGAAAGGCCGGCGATCCCCGCCCTGCGTATTCGCCGACGAGGTCATCGAACAAACCAGATGCGGCAGCGCATAGGCGAAGATCAGCGAGGCCGAGGCATGGATGATGTTCTGGCCGAAGATCAGATAGGCAAGCGGGCTGGTCAGGAAGACGATGCGCGGCAGCGGAAACTGGAAATGCAGCATCGCATTCAGGTAGCAAAGTCGCTGCTGCCAATTGAGGCCGCGCCCGAACAGCGGATTGTCGATCCGCAAGATCTGCGTCATGCCGCGCGCCCAGCGGATGCGCTGGCCGATATGCAGCACCAGCCGCTCCGTCGCGAGACCGGCGGACAGGCGCGCGCCGATATAGGCGGTATTCCAGCCCATGCGCTGCAACTTCAACGCGGTATGGGCGTCCTCGGTCACCGTCTCGCCGGCAAAGCCGTTGGTCTGGGCCAGCGCATCGCGGCGGATGACCGCGCAGGAACCGCAGAAGAAGGTCGCGTTCCACAGGTCGTTGCCGGACTGGACCGCGCCGTAGAACAGGTCGCCCTCGCCCGGCAGGTCGCGGACCGTACCCAGATTGCGCTGGGCGGGGTCGGGCGAATAGAAATGGTGCGGCGTCTGCATCAGCGCCAGCTTGGGATCCTGCTGGAACCAGCCGACGGTCATCTGCAGGAAGGCGCGGGTCGGCACATGGTCGCAGTCGAAGATGGCAATCAGTTCGCCATTGGTCTTCTTCATCGCGGCATTGAGGTTGCCGGCCTTGGCATGAAGATTGTCGCCGCGGGTCAGATATCCGCAGCCGGCCTGGCGCGCGAACGCCTGAAACTCCGGCCGGCGACCGTCATCCAGGATGAAGACGCGGAAGCGATCGGCCGGATAGCCCATGTCCATCGCCGCGAACACGGTGTTGCGGACGATTTCCAGGCTTTCATTATAGGTCGGAACATAGACGTCGACGCTGGGCCACTGATCGGGCTCACCCTCGATCTCGACCACTTCGCGGTCGAGCGGCCAGCCGGTCTGCAGGAAGCCCAGCACCAGGATCAGCCAGGCATAGACTTCGGCCAGATACAGGCCCGACCCCAGCAGAAACTCTGCCAGGGTGCCGAACTCCAGCGTTTCGGTGGTGCGCCAGAACATGTAGCGGGTCGACACGATCATCGACAGGATCGCCAGCACCAGCAGCGCACGACGGCTGCGCATGCGCCCCAATATGGTCGCGCCCACGATGGTGATGCCGGCAAAGATCCACTGTGCTTCCAGATCGAGCGGCACGGTGATCGCCAGCAGGGCGAACAGCCCGGCCAGCACCAGCAGTCCGTTGCTCAGGATCGCCTGCCGGGCCTTCACGAAGCCGCCTCCTCGGCTGCCTCGACCAGGCCAGCCGCCTGTTCCACGGTCGTCACCAGCCTGCGCAGGTCGTTGAGCGCCACGCTGGCGGGCGCGAAGCGGGCCAGCGGCTCGAACATCGCGCTTGCCTCGTTCACCGCCTCGTCACGGCGGATCGTGCCGAGCAGCTTGCTGCCGAACAGTTCGCGCAGGAAGATATGGGTGTGGCGCGACAGGCGATGGGTGTCGTCCAGATGGTTGAGCACGAACCCGGTCTTGGCAAGATCGATCGTCGCGGTGCCCGGTTCGACCTTGGGCAGGGCCGCGAGCGATCCGGGGCGCGGATGCAGGGGACAGACATGCAGGGCGGCATGCGGCAGCAACATGTCCTTGGTCTCGCGGTCACCGGCCGCCACATCGGCAATGAAGATCTTCTTGCCGGCAAATGGCGAATGATCCGGCTTGCCCAGCAGATCCTGGAAGGTCGCGTCACGGCGCAGGCCATAAGCGGAAAAGAGCGCGACGCCCGACACCGCGATCTGGTCCGCGCTGCCGTCGTTCAGTTCCGGCAGGCCCTGGGCCGGGGTCAGGCCGAAATAGAGCTTGAGAGAATCCTGATAGGTGAAGTCGAGCGCGCTGACATCATGCCCGCGCTGCGCCAGATGGATCGCCAGTTGCGCCGCGATGAAGCTGGTGCCGACGCCGCCCTTGGGCGAATGACAGAGGATCAGCGGCATCAATAATCTCGCTTGTCGGGATCGTTCGACAGATGGCCCAGGAAATCGCGCAGATTGCCGCGCGGCGCGGCGGATGGCGGCGCGTCCTGATAGGCGTCGAACATGCTGGTCACATTGGCGCGGGGTGCGGGCGCATGTTGCTCGGGCTCGGCGCGGCGGACCGCCAGCACGGCTTCCGCCTCGCGCGCTTCCAGCTTGGACAGGGGGCGTCCGACCACGCGCGGGTCGGTCAGCAGGGCCTCGAAAATCGGCCACAATTCCATGTCCGCGAAACTGTCCGCGAACTCGCGATAGCGAAAATCCCGGCGCCCCAGCCGGGCCAGAAGGCTTTCTGCGTCGGAGCGCATGGCCCTGTTCTCCCTGATATCCAAGGAAAACCTAGAGTAAAATGGTTAACAAAATCTTTAGAAATTCGAAGAAGTTGCGCCATTGCGGGCGCTGCGTGCGACGCACCGTTCGTCGCACGCAGGAAAATCCCCTTTTTGCTTCAACATCTTGACACCGCGAGCCGCAAAAACGGGCCGCAGCCATTGCCGCGCTTATTTGCGCGGCAATGCAACTTCCGCCTTGGCGGTCGCCAGGGTCGTGCCCAGTTGATTGACCATGCGGCAGTCGATCTGCACCACGTCGCGTCCGTCGTCGTCGACGAACTTGTCGACCACCGTGCCGGTCATGATCGTGATATCGCCGGTGAAAGCCGGCCCGCGATAGGAAGCGACCGAATGGGTCACCATGCCCCATTCGCCGGCCCAGCCCGCCAGATAATCGACGATCCAGGCGCCCATCGACGCGCCATAGCCATAGGCGCGCGGCATGCCGATGAAGCGGGCCCAGCGCGGGAAGAGATGGCCGCGCGACGGGCCGAAATAGGCGCCGTCGGTCAGTTCCGGATTGATCCGCTCCATCACCGGGTCATTTTCATGTCCCGCCATTTCCTTGACGAAGCCCAGCGCCTCCATGTCGAGGTCGGTGCGCCGGTGCGTGCCGCCCCAGATGGTGAAGAGATAGGCGCGCCATTCGGTGGTGAAACTGGCGATGCTGTGCGGGCCGATGACACGTTCGGGCAGCGCGGCGCCGATCTGGATATCGTCCCAATAGCGTTTGCCATGGCCCAGTTCGTGCAGCATCTGCACCCAGTCGAACTTGCGATCCTGGATCTGGGCCAGTTCCTCGTCGCTCCACACCGGATCTTCGGTGCCCTCGACCACATCGGTCGTCTTCTCGCGCCCCGCCTCGGCCAGATAGCGGATCGAGGTCGAGCGTTGCTTGGCGATCAGTTCGCCATTCTGGTTGTAATAATTATTGTCGCCGCGCTGGAAACAGGTCGGCCCGGCGAACTTGGTATCCTTGACCGTATAGTCGAACGGAATGCGCTCATTATGGACCAGGTCGCCGCCCTGGATGCGCGGGCCATAGAACCACCATTCGTCACCGCCGAACAGCAGGTGCGAATTGGGGATGGCCCCCACACAGGCCGGTCCGGCGCCATGGCCGTCATCCATCGTCACGGCAAAGCTCTGCGGCGCGACCAGCCGCCCCCAGCGCCCCTCGGCGGCATAATCGGCATCATAATGGAGCAGGTTGGGATAATGCATCGCCTGCGCCCAGCGGCGGATATCATTATTGTGGATCGGCTCGCGCATCCGCGCAGGCTGCATCGGCTTGCCGAGATATTGGTCGATGTCCGAACAGTCGAAGACGGCTATGCTCATGGTTCCCCTCCGAGGAAATCTTTGTTCTGCCCTGCCATGGCGGAGCAGCGCCCGCCGGCACAAGTCCACGGCCGGTGACAGCATGCGCACAGACGAGCGGGAACATCCCGCCAGGCCGCAGAAAAGCGCGGTTTTTCGTCGTTTATCGCGATGCCGATGTTTGCCCTGTGCGGCCCGGCGCTTGAACAGGGCGGCGATCGCAGCTAGATTGCCGCCTCAATTCACAAGAAAAGAGACCGTGCCGTGGATTTCAACCTGACCGCAATGCCGATCCGCAACGCTGCCAGGGAAATTCATGCTCATGCCCGCCATATCCTGTTCCAATCTCGGCTGGACCACGCCTGATGGCCAGTCCGTCCTTTCCGGTCTAGACCTTCGTTTCCAGAGCGAACGCACCGCCCTTGTCGGCCGTAACGGCGTCGGCAAGACGACCTTGTTGCGCCTGATCGCCGGCGATCTCACCCCCAGCAGCGGCAGCATCGCCGTGCAAGGCCGGCTCGCCTGCCTGCGCCAGGCCGTGCAGTTCGGCGCGGATGAACGGATCGCCGATCTGTGGGGCGTGGCCGATGCCATCGCCCTGCTGCGCCTGGCGGAAAGCGGCGACGCATCCGCAGAACAGCTGGCCGATGCCGACTGGACGCTGGAAAGCCGGATCGACGCGGCGCTGGAGCGGGTCGGGCTCGATGCTGGGCCGGATACCCGGCTTTGCACTTTGTCGGGCGGCCAGCGTACCCGCGCGGCGCTTGCCGGCGCGATCCTTGACGCACCCGATTTCCTGTTGCTGGACGAACCGACCAACAATCTCGACCGGGCCGGGCGCGCGGCCGTCGCTGAACTGGTCGATGACTGGCGCGCCGGACTGATCCTCGTCAGCCATGATCGCGAGCTGCTGGAGCGGGTCGACGCGATTGTCGAACTCACCGGCCTCGGCGCCCAGCGCTATGGCGGCAACTGGTCCCATTATCGCGAACGCAAGGCGGCCGAACTTTCCGCTGCTGCGCATGATCTCGACATCGCGGAACGACAGGTAAAGCAGGCCGCGCGCAAGGCCCAGGTCGCGACCGAGCGCCAGCAGCGACGCGACGCAGCCGGCGCCCGCAAGGGCGCGCGCGGCGACATGCCCCGCATCCTGATCGGCGCCCGCAAGAACCAGGCGGAAGCCTCCTCCGCTGCCGGTCGTCATGTCGCGGAGCGGCTGCGCGCCGAGGCGGAGGACCAGGCGCAGGCTGCACGCGGCCGGGTCGAGATATTGGAGCCGATCCGCATCACCCTGCCCTCGACTGGCCTTGCGCCGGATCGGGTCGTCCTGCGCCTCACCGATGTCAGCGTCGGCCATGATCCCGCGACGCCCTTGCTGGAACATGTCGAGCTGCTGGTCGAAGGGCCGGAACGGATCGCCATCACCGGGCCCAATGGATCGGGCAAGACCAGCCTGCTCGCAACCATGGCCGGCACATTGCCGCCGCTCTCCGGACGGATCGACCGCCCGGTACGCCACGCCGTACTGGACCAAACCGCCGCGCTGCTCGATCCTGCCCTATCGATCGCGGACAATCTTGCGCGCCTGCATCCCGAACTCGACGAAAATGGCCGTCGCGCCCTGCTCGCCCATTTCCGTTTTCGCGGCGACGCCGCGCTGCAACGGGTCGTTAGCCTCAGCGGCGGGCAGATGCTGCGCGCGGGCCTGGCCTGCGTGCTGGGCAGCGCGCCGCCGCCGCTGCTGATCCTCGACGAGCCGACCAACCATCTCGACCTCGAAGCGATCGAGGCGGTGGAGGCGGGCCTGCGCGGCTATGACGGCGCCCTGCTGGTCGTCAGCCATGACGAGCGCTTTCTCGACGCGATCGGCATCAGCCGGCGAATTGCGCTGGGTTAGGCTGCCCGCAGCGCCTCCGCCAGTGGCTCTACCTGATCGCCCAGGATCAGGTGCAGCCAGCCATCGGCCGATGCCGGCAGCACCCAGACCTTGACCCCGGCGCCCTGCAACGCGGCCGCGTCCACGGCAGCGGGCCTATCGACGCGCACCAGCAGACGCGTGCCGCGCGGCTCGACGGCGCGCACGCCGGCGCCCTTGAGCAGCGCGACCAGATCGGACGTGCCCGCGATCGGCGCCGGATCATGTCCGGTCAGCGCACTGCGGATCTCCGCTGCGACCTGATCGGCGATCGGCCCCAGCACGACCTGGAAACCGCCATCGCGCAGGCGGACGACGCCGCGCGCGCCCAGCGCTCGCAGCCGCGCCTCGTCCGCGATGGCGCTGTCGCCCAGCACCAGCCGCAGCCGGGTGGTGCAGGCGTCGACCGATCGGACATTTGCCTTCCCGCCCAGCGCCGCGACCATCGCCGGCCCGCGCGCACCGGCCACGCTTGGCATCTCGGCCGCAGTGGCGGGTTCATCCTCGCGTCCCGGCGTCTTCAGGTCGAAGCGGCGGATGCACCAGCTGAAGGCGGCATAATAGACGGCGAAATAGACAAGCCCGACCGGGATCAGCATCAGCGGCTTGGTCGCAAGGCCATAGTTCATCAGATAGTCGAACAGGCCGGCGGAAAAGCCGAAGCCCAGCTTCACGCCCAGCGCGTCCATGACGACCATCGACAGGCCGGTCAGCACCGCATGGACGACATAGAGGATCGGGGCCAGAAAGATGAAGCTGAACTCGATCGGCTCGGTCACGCCGGTGAGGAAGGAAGTGAGCGCGAGGCTGAGCAGCAGGCCGCCGACCCGCTTGCGCCGATCCGGCAAGGCGGTGCGATACATGGCGAGGCAGGCGGCCGGCAGGCCGAACATCATCACCGGGAAGAAGCCCGACATGAAACCACCGGCGGTCGGATCGCCCGCGAAGAAGCGCTTGATATCGCCGGTCGCGCCATGGAAGTCACCGAGCAGGAACCAGGCGACATTGTTGATGATATGGTGCAGCCCGGTAATCAGCAGCAGCCGGTTGAGCAGGCCATAGACGAACAGGCCGAGCGGCCCGGCCGCCACCACCCATTGGCTCAGGCGATCGATCCCCGCTTCGATCCAGGGGAAGCCCAGGCCGAACATCAGCGCACCGAACAGGCCGGCCAGCCCCGCGACGATCGGCACGAAGCGACGGCCCGCGAAGAAGGCCAGATAATCAGGCAGCTTGATGTCCGAAAAGCGGTTGTAGAGCAGCCCGGCGACGATGCCCGACATGATGCCGGCGGGCACGGAGACCTTGGCGATTTCCTTGGCGCGCCAGGCCGCCTGCGCCGCCTCCGCCACGTCGGGCGGCAGGACGAGCAGCACCTTCGCACCCTCGGTCGTCACCAGATAGGCGATCACCCCGGCGAGGCTCGCCGCGCCATGATTTTCGCGGGCGAGGCCCACGGCGACACCGGCGGCGAAGAGCAGGCCAAGATTGGAAAAGATCGCGTCGCCCGCCGCCGCGATGAAGGGAATGGCGAGCATGTCGGGCTGGCCAAGGCGCAGCAGCAGCGCGGCGATCGGCAACACCGCGATCGGCAGCATCAGCGCACGACCAAGGGGTTGCAGCCGGGCCAGCAGGGTGGCGGGACGGAAGCTCATGCCAGGACTCCTTGGGCCATTTCGCGCACGGCAGCGGGGCTTTCGGCGGCGCAGGCGCGCTCTGCCAGGTCGATGCAGCGGCCCATGTCGAGCGTGCGCACCACCGCCTTCAACCGGGCAATGGCGGCGGGCGTGGCGGACAATTCGGTGATGCCAAGGCCGATCAGGATCGGCGCGGCGAGCGGGTCGGAGGCAAGGCCGCCACAGACGCCGGCCCAGCGGCCATGACGCTGTGCGCCGCGGCCGACTTCGCGGATCAGGCGCAGCACCGCGGGATGCAGCGCATCGATCCGGTGCGACACCGCCGCATTGCCGCGATCGACGGCCAGCGTATATTGGGTCAGGTCATTGGTGCCGATCGACAGGAAATCGGCCTCGGCCGCCATCATGTCCGCCAGCATCGCCGCCGCCGGCGTCTCGATCATCACGCCCAGCGGCACCGCCACATCGATGCCCAGCGCCGCCTTCTCCGCGTCCAGCATCGCCCGGACCGCGCGATAGTCGGACAGGTCCACGATCATCGGCAGCATGATGCGGCACTGGTCCGCCGGCACGGCGCGCAGGATCGCGCGCAACTGGACCTGCATCAGGTCCGGCCGGGCGAGGCTAAGGCGCACGCCGCGCAGGCCCAGCGCCGGATTGTCCTCGGCCGCCATCGGCAGATAGGGCACCGGCTTGTCGCCGCCAATGTCGAGCGTCCGCACGATCAGCGGCCGGTCGTTCAATGTCGTTGCGATACCGGAATAGATTTCTCGTTGTTCGGCCTCGTCCGGCGCCTCCGCCCGCTCCAGGAACAGGAATTCGGTGCGCAGCAGGCCGCAACCCTCGGCGCCGGCCGCCACGGCGACGGCGGCATCGGCCTGCGATCCCAGATTGGCGAAAATCTCGATCCGGGTGCCGTCCGCCATGCGGCAATCGGCATGGGCCTGCGCCCGGTCGCGGCTGCGCTGCTCGCGCGCGGCGACGATCCGTTCGCTGACCTCCGATAATGTGTTCACGCCCGGATCGGCATCGATCCGGGCGCCGTCCGCGTCCAGGATGACCGTACGTCCGTCGGCAATGGCCAGCACGTCCCGACCGGCGGCGACCAGCATCGGGATGCCGGCCGACGCGGCGAGGATGGCGACATGGGAAGTGGGACCGCCGGCCGCCGTGCAGATTCCGGCCAGACGGTCCCTATCGAGCGCCAGGAACTGCGAGGGGAGCAGATCCTCGGCGATCAATATGCTTTGCGGGGGCAGCACCGGCAACGCGCTGGCTTCGGTGCCAAGCAGGGCGGCGATCAGCTGCCGCTCGATATCGATCAGATCGGCGACACGTTCCATCAGCAGCGGGTCGCCGGTCGCGCGGATCGCCTCAGCCGCCTGCGCAGTCGCATGACGCCAGGCAAAGGCCGCGCTGCGCCCGGCATCGATCTGGTGCCCGGCCGCCTCGGCCAGTTCCGGGTCGGCCAGCAGCGCGCGATGCGCCGCCGCAATCTCGGCCGCCAAGCCATGGCCGACCGACAATTCGGCATCGACCGCCGCCATAGCCCTCGCGAGCGCGGCATGTTCGGCCGCCCCGCCCTGCCCGTCGCGCGGCACATCGACATCGGCGACACGCAACTGCACCACCTGCCCGATCGCCAGGCCGGGCGCGGCCGTCACCGGCCCATGCTGCGGCACGACCAGCGCCGGCGCGGGATGATCGGCCTTCGCCTCCTCGCCCAACCCCGCTTCGATCAGCGCCACCAGCGCCTCGACCGCCGCGCGGGCATCGCTGCCCTCGCCCCGGACGATAATCTCATCGCCGCTACGCACGCCCAGGCCAAGCAGCGCGACCGTGCTGCGCGCATTGACGCTCTTGCCGTCCCGCACGATCGCCACCGGCGCGACGAAGGTGCGCAGCAGCGCCGCGATCCGCGCCGCCGGGCGGGCATGAATGCCATGGGGGGCGTCGACGCGCACGACCCGCTCATGGCTGTCACCTTCGCTGTCACCCTTGACCGCCACCGGCGCCAGCGCCGTGATCCGCGCGACGCCATCCTGCCAGCCGACCAGCCGGTCGAGCGGCTCCAGCGACAGGGCATAGCCCTCGCCCGCCAGCACCACCGGCGTGATCAGCGCTTTGGCCCCTTGCGCCACGGCGTCAAGGTCGAAGCCGATCAGCAGGTCTCCGACCGCCACGGCATCGCCCGGCTTCACCTGCGGCGTAAAGCCTTTGCCGCCCAGCGTCACCGTCTCCAGCCCGACATGGATCAGCAGTTCCGCACCATTGGCCAAGCGCAGCGAAACCGAATGGCCGGTCGGCGCCACCGTCAGCACGGTCGCGTCGGCCGGCGCGCGGACTTCGCCTGCGATCGGGTCGATGGCAAAACCCTCGCCCATCATCCGTTCGGCAAAGACCGGATCGGGCACGCTTTCGATCGGTGCCAGCCAGCCCGCCAAGGGCGCGCGCAGCGTCACGCCGGCCATCATCCCGCTCATGGGATCAGTTCCACCTGCTTGATCGCCCATAGGGGCTCAACATCCTTCGCCGTATAGGTGATGCACAATGTTTCCTTGCCGCTGCGCGGCGCGATCGGCCCGACCAGGCGGGTCACTTCCGGATTGCCGACCGCGGGCGCCAGCGGCAGCACGGCGATGCGCTCGCCCTCGCAACTGCCGGCGCGCACTTCCACCTCGCCCGCCGGGGTCGCCGGGGCGCGGAAATGGATGGCGGCGCGATCCTTGCCGATCTGAAAATTGAACGGCAACTGGCCGACATCGATCGCGATCCTGGACGCGCCGCCGACCGGGGCGTCGGCATAGAGCCAGCAGGGCTGCAGGATATCGGTCAGGAAATGCGCCCGCTCGCCCTGCGCCGGGGCATCATCCTCCAGCGACAACACCACCTTGTTGGCGCAGCTTGCCAGTTGCTCATCGGTGCGGCGGCGCAGGAAGGCGGCGTCGAGGCCGATGTCGATCGCGCCCGGCATCATCCCGCCGCGCCAGGCGGTGCCGGCGCGCAGCCGGGCGCCGACCGGCAGGCTGAGACCGCCCTTGTAGACCGGCGCGCGCGGCGTCACCGCGCTGCCGTCCAGCGTATAATGGATCGGAAAGCCCGACTGGCTCTCCAGCGTCACCCGCGCCGCCTTGTCGCCCGGCGCATAGTCGGTCTTTGCCGTCACCGTCAGCGCGCTGATCGCGGGCTTCAGGCCCAGCGTCCCCATCCGCGTCATCTGCGGCACCAGCCGGTCCATGAAGCTGGCAAAATCATGGCTCGCGACCGGCGACCAGCCGATTTCGGCCACAGCGCTGCCGCGCGGGAATTGCTGCCACTGGGCGCGCTCCTCGGTGCGGACATGCTCGGTGAAGAGATTGCCCTGCAGCCCCAAAATATGTTGCTGCTCGGCGGCGCTTAGCCCCTCTGGCTCGGGATTGAAGTCATAGACGCTGCGCAGGTCGGACAGATGGCCACGCCCCGGCGGCTCCAGCGGCCCGAAGCCCTGGCGATTGTCGAAATAGAGGATCGGGGCCGGGCTCAATATCGCGTCATGGCCGGACTTGGCGGCCGTCACCGCCCCCTCGATCCCGCGCCAGGAGGTGATGGTGGCATGGGGCGAGGCGCCGCCTTCCAATATCTCGTCCCAGCCGATCGGCTTGCGGCCATGTTTCGTCAAGAAATCGTCGATGCGGTGCATGAACCAGCCCTGCATCGCATCCTCGCTCGTGATGCCCAGCGCCTTCATCTTCGCCTGGATCGCTGGCGAGGATTTCCACTGGTCCTTCACCGCCTCGTCGCCGCCGATATGGATATAGGGCGACGGGAACAGCGCCATCACGTCGGTCAGCACATCTTCGAGGAAGCCGAAGGTCGCATCATCCGCATTGTAGAGCCAGGGGAAGACGCCCCAGTCGGACTCCGTACCCGGCGGGATCGCCACACCCATGCCCAGTTCGGGATAGGCGCGGATCGCCGCCAGCGCATGGCCCGGCATCTCGATCTCCGGCACGATCATGACGCCGCGCGCGGCGGCATAGGCGACGATCTCGCGGATTTCGGCCTGGGTGTAGAAGCCGCCGACCTTGGGCAGCGGCGGCGCGCCGGGCGCCCCGGCGGGCACGCGCCAGGCGGAAATTTCCGTGAGGCGCGGATATTTGGGGATTTCGATGCGCCAGCCCTGATCATCGACCAGGTGCCAGTGGAGCCGGTTGAGCTTGTTGACCGCCATCCAGTCGATCAACTGGCGGACATAGGCCGGCGACTGGAAATGGCGGGCGCTGTCGAGCATCAGCCCGCGCCACTGAAAGCGCGGTGTATCGGCAATCTGCATCGCCGCGACCGATACCGGGCCAGCGGCCTGATCCTGCGTCATCGCCTGCCACAGCGTCACCGCGCCATAGAGCAGGCCAGCATCGTCGCCAGCGGCGATTACGGCGCCCTTGCCGGTCACGTCGAGAGTGTAGGATTCTGCCGCGCCGGTCTTGGCGCGGCGGAACACTATCGCATTGTTGGCGTCACCGCCCGTCTCGATCCGGGGACGAAAGCCCCGGCTGCGCGCGACCAGGTCGGCGAACCACTCGGCCGCATTGCGGGCGGCGGCATCGCCGGCCGGAACCCGGATCGGGGTGGCGGATATAATCTGGAAACTGCCCTGCCCCTCGCGCATCTGCGCGGGCACCGGCAACAGGCGGGGCAGTTCGGCCATGGCCGGGGCGGTGGCGATGCCGGACAGCATCAGCGACGCAAGCAGCGTCAGGCGGCGGGCACGGATCACGAAACAGGCTCCCGAAAATAGCGTGCCCCTGCCACGCCGCGCGGACGCGACAAGGGACGTGCGGCGGGCGGACGCTGTTGCGTTCCGTCCCGCCGTCTTCAAGTCATGCGCCTTCTGACAGGCGAGGCAATCAATAGTTGAAGTTCACCGTCGCCAGGAACTTGCGGCCCGAGCGATAGACGCCGCGCGGCAGTGCCGTGGTGTTGGCATAGGCATAATATTCCGCGTCGGTCAGGTTCATGCCCGACAGGGTGATGCCGATCTGCGGCGTGACATTATAGGTCGCCGACACGTCCAGATTGTCGGAGTCCCGCACGAACATATTGTCGCCACGGTCGATGCCGGTGAAATATTTCGACCGCCAGGTGTAAGTGGCGCGCAGCGCGACCGGGCCGCTTTCGAAGAAGGGGCTGACGCTGGCCTGATGCTTGGAATTATAGGGCAGCGCCTGGCCGCCTTCACCCGAGCCGTCGGAATAGGTGTAGTTGGCCAATATGCCAAAGCCATAAGGCAGGTTCTGCTGATAGGCGACGGCAAAGCCCTTCACCTCGGCCGAACCGGCATTGTAGGGACGGCTGATCTGATAGGTCGTCACCCGGCCCTGAGACTGGTTGAAATAGCTCTCGGGCGCCGTCTTCTGCAGGATATAATTGCTGATATCCTTGTAGAAGACTTCCGCCGACAGGATCGAGCCCTGCTTGAAATACCATTCGACCGAGGCGTTGAGATTGCCCGACGTATAGGGCTTCAGGTTCGGGTTGCCGCCACCGCCGGTCAGCACCGTGTCCGACAGCCAGAAATAATTGGTCATGTCGGCATAGTTGGGACGCGACATCACCTTGGCTGCGGAGAAGCGCAGGATCAGATCCTGCTGCGCGGTCCAGGCAATGTTGGCGCTGGGCAGCCAGTTGTCATAGCTGCGCTTGGTGGTCTGCCAGGTCCAGTCCGCCGCGCTGTTGCAGGGCGCACCGGCGTTGCAGACATAGCCGGCGCTGTCGGTCTTGGTGTTCACATAGCGCACGCCGAAATTGCCGCGCAGCGTGCCGGTATCGAAATTGGCCTGGGCATAGACCGCGTTGATATCTTCCTGGATGTTCCAGTTGCCGGCGGTAAATTCGGCCGCCGCGAAGATCGACGGGGTCGGCAGCGTCTGGCCTTCCAGATAGTCGACCATCGACGGACCGCTGATGATGAAGCGGTCGGTCATCTGGTCGTTCACACCACTGAAGCCGCGCAGATAATTGCCCGCGACCGTCTTGGGATCGAACTGCGCCGCCGCGACGCCCAGGCCATTGAGCGCGATGCCCGCATATTGCTGGCCGGTCTCGTGATGGCGATATTTGTAGCCGATCTGGATGCGCTTCAACGCACCGTCGAAATCGAAGCCGAGATCGGCCTGACCGTAACGCTCCTTGTCGCTGGTCGGCTTGGTGACGGTGTTGCCGCTCCAGCCCGGATCGGTCACGAAGGCATTGGGGTTACCCTGAACGTCGGTGGCATAGGTCAGCGAACCCGGCGATTTGGGCGCACCGCCGATATTCACGGTATAATCCGCCCAGTTCAGGAATTCGAGGAAGACCTGCCGCTTGGTGCCGCCGTCCGCGTCCGACAGGCCGCCTTCAACCGTCAGATCCCAGGTGCCACCGTCCCAGCGCGCCTTGCCGCGATAGGTGTCGGACTTCATTTCCGCCTCGCGATACTGGACGTCCAGCACCGACAGCGCATTCTTGAAGGTTGCGCTGGTGACGATGCCGTTATTGACTTCCAGCCCGGTCAGCGCGCCCAGGCTGTTCCAGGTGTTGCCCTGAAAGGCATACATGGACTGGTTGAGGTTGTTGTAGGTGGCGTCGATCTTGAGCCAGCTCGCTTCCAGGGTCAGCTCGTCGACCGGCTTCCACTGGGCGGTGGCCGAATAGGTCAGGCGCTCGCGGCCCTGTTCGAAATAGGAGGTGCCAAAGGCGTTGGGGCTGATCGCATCCAGATTGTTGCTGAGCGTGGTGGCGCATTCGCCGACGCAGCCATTGTCGCGCGAGTCCACCGGATTGTCGGCATTGCCGCCGGCCCACTGGTCGGCCTTCATCGTGCCATAGGTTTCGACGCCATCGCGGCGCAGCCGGTCCTTGGCGCGCTGGAACGAGGCGAGGATGCCGAACGTGCCTTCCTCATTATGCCAGCTGACCAGCGCCGACCCCTGGATATCGCCCTTCTTCGAGCGATCATTGTAGAGATAGCCAAGCTGGCCCGCCATGGTGAAGGGCTTCAGCTCCAGCGGCTTGCGGGTCACGACATTGACCGTGCCGCCGATCGAACCTTCGTCGATGCGCGGTTCGGGCGACTTGTAGACATCGACCCGGCCGACCAGCTGCGGCGCGAGCAGCGCATAGTTGAAGGTGCGGCCCGGCGAGTCGAGGATGAACCAGTCGGCCGATGCCACGGTCTGGCCGTCCAGCAGGGTGCGGTTGAGCGCCGGATCGGTGCCCAGGATCGACACTTTTTCGCCCTGGCCGAACTGGCGGTCGACGGTGACGCCGGGCACCAGCGTCAGCGCTTCGGCGACATTGGTATTGGGGAATTTGCCGACATCTTCGGCGGAAATGCTGTCGACGATCGCGTCAGCGTTCCGCTTGACGTCGATCGCCTTGGCGAGCGAGGCACGATAGCCGGTGACGACGATATCGCTGGCATTTGCATCGGCGTCCGGCGCGGAAGCATCGCTTCCCTGCGCATGCGCGGCACCGGAAAACAGCGCGATGGCGCTGGCGGTACCGACCAGAAAAGTCCGAATCCCCATATCTCACCCCTTATTTATATTTGATGCATGGCACCAATTGGGCGGACCAACTGCATACCAATAAGCAGACCATCCGCCGAAGTCATATCGCCGTCAAGAGGGATATTTTCAAAATTGTGACGGCGTTTGAAATTTTTCACTGGCATATGGTATTTAATTGGTCTTAGTGTGCAAGCAACACATATGCTGGTGGAGACGAGATGCCGCTGCTTGCCGAACAGATTGGACCGCTCGACGCGCTGGGCGGTGGCCCGCTCTATCGCCGGCTCGAAGACGCGCTGCGCGAAGCGCTGCGCACCCAGCGACTGAAACCCAATGAGGCGCTACCGCCCGAACGCGACCTGGCATCGGAACTCTCGGTGTCCCGCATCACCCTGCGCAAGGCGCTGGATTCGCTGGTCGAGGAAGGACTGCTGGTGCGCAAGCAGGGCGCCGGCACCTTCGTCGCCAACCGGGTCGAAAAGCAGTTCGCCAAGCTCTCCTCCTTTTCCGAGGATATGGCGGCACGCGGCCGCACCGTGCGCAGCGAGTGGCTGGGCCGCAGCGTCGGCGCGGTGACGCCCGATGACGCGCTGACGCTGGGCCTAAGCCCCGGCGCGGCGGTCTACCGCTTCAACCGCATCCGCTATGCCGACGATGTCGCGATGGCGCTCGAATATTCGACCATTCCCGGCTTCGGCCTCGATGGTGTCGATGTCGTCGGCGCCTCGCTCTATGCCGCCCTGGAAGCCGCCGGCAACCGTCCGGTCCGCGCCCTCCAGCGCCTGCGCGCCGTCCTGTTCAACGCCGAACAGGCCAAGCTGCTGGGGATCGAGGCAGGGGCGCCCGGCCTCTATATCGAACGGCGCGGTTTCCTGGACGATGGCCGCGTCATCGAAGCGACGCAAAGCTGGTACAGGGGCGATGCCTATGACTTTGTTGCCGAACTCGACATGCGCGCCTGACCGAAAAGATGCCTGACACGATGCTCAATCCGCAAGATACCCTGATGTTCGCCGAGGCCGCAGAGGCCGGCGCCGTCATCGCCCGCCAGTTCGCCGCCAACGCCGAAACGGTCAAGGCGCTGGCCGCCAGCCTGCGCGCAAATCCGCCGCGCGGCATCGTCACCTGCGCCCGCGGCAGCTCCGATCATGCGGCGACCTTCGCCAAATATCTGTTCGAAACGCGCCTGGGCCTGCTGACCACGTCGGCCGCGCCCTCGATCGCCTCGGTCTATGGCACAGCTCCTGCCCTCGCCGACATGCTGGCCATCGCCATCTCGCAGTCGGGCAAGAGCCCCGACATCCTGGCCACGGTCGATGCCGCCAAAAGCGCAGGCGCAAGGACCGTCGCGATGGTCAATGTCGCCGACTCGCCGCTCGCCGGCCAGGTCAATACGCTGCTGCCGCTCCATGCCGGGCCGGAACGCAGCGTCGCCGCCACAAAGTCCTATATCGCATCGATCGCCAGCCTGCTGAACCTTGCCGCCCATTGGAGCGAGGATGCAGAATTGCTGGCGGCGCTGGAGACTGCCCCTGCCCTGCTCGCCCAGGCCTGGGCCTGCGACTGGACGCCGCTCGTCGAACAACTCGCCACCGCGCGCGGCCTCTACGTCATCGGCCGCGGCATCGGCTTTGGCATCGCGCAGGAAGCCGCGCTCAAATTCAAGGAAACCAGTGGTCTTCACGCCGAAGCGTTCAGCGCGGCCGAGGTCAAGCATGGCCCGATGGCGCTGGTCGGCCCCGATTTCCCGCTGCTGGTGTTCCGCCAGGCGGACGAGACCGCCGAGAGCGTCGATGAACTGGTGCGCGAGGTTGTCGCGCGCGGCGGCCAGGTGCTGATCGCCGGGGAGCCGGTCGATGGCGCCATCCACCTGCCGGTGCCCGCCGCCCATTCGGCGATCGAGCCGATGCTTCAGGTCCAGGCCTTCTACCGCGCGGTCAATGCGCTGTCGGTCCGGCGCGGCTTCAACCCGGACCAGCCCCCGCACCTTGCCAAGGTGACGGAGACCCTCTGATGCGTCACGCTCTGGTCAATGGGTCGATCCTGATCGACGGCCACTTCCATGCCGGCAAGGCACTGCTGATCGAGGGCAATCGCATTGCCGCGATCCTGCCCGACGCCGATGTCCCGGCCGATGTCGCGCGGCGCGACCTCGGCGGCGACCGGCTGGTGCCCGGCTTCATCGATACCCAGGTCAATGGCGGCGGCGGCGTGCTGTTCAATGATGCCCCGACGGTCGAAGGCATCGCCGCGATCGGCGCCGCCCATCGGCGTTTCGGCACGACCGGCTTCCTGCCAACGCTCATCAGCGACGATCTGGCCGTCATCCGCCAGGCGGTCGCCGCCGTCGACGCCGCGATCGAGGCCGGCGTGCCGGGCGTGCTCGGCATCCATATCGAAGGCCCCTATCTCAATATCGAGCGCAAGGGCATTCATGACGGCGACAAGATCCGCCCGCTCGATGCCGAGGGGCTGGAAGTGCTGTCTTCGCTCAAGCGCGGCCGCACCCTGGTCACGCTGGCGCCCGAGCGGACCTCGCCCGACATGGTGCGCCAGCTGGTGGAGCGCGGCGTGATCGTCGCGGCGGGCCACAGCAATGGCCGCTATGAAGATATGATCGGTGCGGTCGAAGCTGGCCTGTCCGGCGTCACCCATCTCTACAATGCCATGTCGCCACTGGGATCGCGCAAGCCCGGCATCGTCGGCGCCGCGCTGGAGCAGGATAGCGTGACCTGCGGCATCATCGTCGATGGCCATCATGTCAGCGCCACCGCGCTCAAGATCGCGCTGCGCTGCAAGCCATGCGACAAGCTGATGCTGGTCACCGACGCCATGCCCTCGGTCGGCTCCGACGCGGACGAGTTCATCCTCCAGGGCCGCCATATCCTGGTCCGCAACGGCGCCTGCACCGATGATGCCGGCACGCTCGCCGGCTCCAATCTCGACATGATCACCGCCGTCCACAACAGCGTCGCCATGCTGGACGTCCCAATCGAACGCGCCATCGCCATGGCATCGGCGGCCCCGGCCGCCTTCCTGGGCCTTGCCGCCGAAACCGGCCGCATCGCGCCGGGCCTGCGCGCCGACCTGCTGCAACTGGATGCCCAGGGCGCCGTCGTGCGCAGCTGGATCGGCGGCAGCTACTGAACCAAACATCGCCGGGGCGGTTGGATTGCGCCCCGGTTCCCTGCCTGCTCGGCCCCGCTTATGATACAGATCGTCTCACGGCCACCGGACGTCGGGACCAGACCTGTTGCCTTGAGAGGATGCCGATGAAAACTGTCCTGATCGCCGCCAGCCTGTTGCTCACTGCCGCCGCGCCGCACATCGCCATGGCGCAAGCCCCTGCCGCCGCGCCTGCCCCGGCCTATAGCGTCGAAACGACCGACATCGGCACATTGCTCGACAATCCCGCGACCAAGGCCGTCCTGGACAAGAATCTGCCGGGCTTCACCGCCAATCCGCAGATCGACATGGCGCGTTCGATGACGCTGAAGGGCGTGCAGCAATATGCCGCCGACACGCTGACCGACGCCGCGCTTGCCAAGGTGCAGGCCGACCTCAACAAGATCCCGGCGAAGAAATAAGGGTAAGGCCGGCGCGCATAGTCGCGCCGGCTGACCTGTTAGCTGCCTCGCCCATCGGCATCCTTGCCGGTCGCATGGCGCATCAACGCCTCCACCATGGCCAGCGCCTCGTCATGGCCCAGCGTCACGCCCAGGCTCTGCTCCATCACGATCGACCGGGCCATGCCCGCCGCCAGCACGGAAAGGCCGACCGGCGACAGCCCCGCGCCATCGGCCGCGCCGATCGCCCGCGTCTGGATATCGCGCAATTCCTCGACAAAGGCGGCGATTTCCTGCCGGATCGCCTTGCGATGGTTGGACAGCGCCATGAACTCCAGCACGATCGCGCTGCCATCCGGATCGAAATTGAGCCGCCACAGCGCGCGCAGTGGATCGGGCGTATCCAGCCGGTTCGCCAGTTCTTCCTTGAACCGGGCGGACAGGCTGCGGAACAGCGCCAGCAGCAGGTCGTCCGTCGTCGCGAAATGATAATGGACCAGCGCCGGCGTCACGCCGACGATCTTCGCCACGCGCCGGGTCGTGACGGCGGCATAGCCCTCCTCGACCATCAGCCTCTCGGTCGCGGCCAATATCGCGCCGCGCGCCGAAGCCCGTTCCTTCCTGCCGGCGCCGGTGATGCCTTTTGCCATCGCGCCTGCGACCTATTCGTCCAGCATGTCCATCACGTCGCGCGCGGCATTGCGATCGGCTTCATCCTCGAAGGCGACATCCAGATCAGGCGCCGCGCCCAGCATGTAGAGCAACGTCCACAGCGCGAAGCGCCGGGGACGGTCGGTCTCCAGCCCGAAAGCCACCTGCATCCGCTCGATCCCGGCCGCCATGCCCTCGGGTGGTACGCTGGCAAGGTCGTCGGTGCCGAAATAATGGCGAAACTGATCGTCTAAATCCATCGCCGCGCTATTCCACAGCGCGGCGCGCTTGACCAGATGGATCAGGCCGGCCGTTTGGGCAGTTCGATCTCCGCCTTGGCCGTGGCCAGCACCGCGCCGGCCTGATTGGCCATGCGGCAATCGACCTGCACCATGTGCCGGCCATCCTCGTCCACGAACTTGTCGAGGATGGTGCCAGTGGTGATGGTGATGTCGCCGGTCAGCGCCGGGCTGCGATAATTGCAGGCGGAATGGCGGATCATCCCCCATTCCCCCGCCCAACCAGCGAAATAATCGGTGATCCACGCCCCCATCGACGCGCCATAGCCATAGCCCCGCGGCATGCCGATGAACCGCGCCCAACGCGGGAAGAGATGGCCACGCGACGGGCCGACATAGGCGCCGTCGGTGAATTCCGGATTGATCGCCTCCATCACCGGATCATTCTCATGCCCCGCCATTTCCTTGACGAAGCCCAGCGCTTCCATGTCGAGGTCGGTGCGCCGGTGCGTGCCGCCCCATTGGGTGAAGATATAGGATCGCCATTCGGTGGCGAAGGACACGATCGAATGCGGGCCGACCACCCGCTCGGGCAGCGCCGCGCCGACTGTCGCATCGTCCCACCAGCGCCGGTCATGGCCCAGATCGTGGAGCATCTGGATCCACTGCATCTTGCGCGCTTCCAGTTCCTCCAGTTGGTCATCGGTCCAGACCGGATCGTCAAAGCCCTCGGTCGGGACATTATCCTTGCCCGCTTCCTGGCTGTAGCGGATCGAGGTGGAGCGCTGCTTGGCGATCAGGTCGCCCTGCTGGTTATAATAGAAATTATCGCCGCGCTGGAAACAGGTTGGCCCCGCAAATTTCGTGTCCTTGACCGTATAGTCGAACGGGATGCGTTCATTGAGGATACGGTCGCCCGCCACCATGCGCGGGCCATAGAACCACCATTCATCGCCACCGAACAGCATGTGCGAATTGGGCACCCGGCCGATACAGGACGGCGCGGAGCCATGGGCGCAGTCCATCGTCACGGCAAAGCTCTGCGGCGCGACCATGCCGCCCCAGCGGCTCTGCGCGGCATAACCCGCGTCATAATGGAGCCGGTTGGGATAATGCATCGCCTGCACCCAGCGGCGGATATCGCCATTGTTGATCGGCTCGACCATCCGCGCGGGCTGGATCGGCTTGCCCAGATAATTGTCGATATCCGAACAATCGAGCGTCGGGCTGGTCATGGATCGTCTCTCCGCAAATGCCTTGTTTGGCGCCAAGGCTAGCGACGCCCTCGCGCAGCGACTTGACCAAAATGGACAGGTGCCCAGCCATTGCCGCGCCTCGCAAAATTGCCCAGAAGCGGAGACGGAGAAGGACGGAAAGGACGATATGGCTACCGCTCGCAGACTTGGCGCCGAAGGATCGCAGAACCGCGCCCGCTTCATCGACGCGGCCGAAACGATCCTGACAGAGGTCGGCGAACATGGCATTTCCGCGCGGCAGGTAGCGCAGCAGGCCGGGCTCAAGACCCAGCTTCTCTATTATTATTTCCGCACCATGGACGATCTGCTGCGCGCCGTGGTGCAGCGGATCAACGAGCGGCGCATGGCCCGGTTTGAGCAGGCGCTCGCCGCGCCCAGCCCGCTGCGCGCCATGTGGGAGATGATGCGCGATCCCTCGACCGCTGCCCTTGCCGCAGAACTCAGCGCCATCGCCCATCATCGCGAGGCCGTGCGGGCGGAAATCGTCACCGCCGCCCAGACGTTCCGCGCGCATCAGGCGCAGGCCGTTGCGGCGCTGCTACCGGCCGATCGGGCGGGGCAGGCCGGCGGCCTGGTAATGATCGCCGCCTCGCTCGCCCGCATGCTGGTCAGCGAGACCGCGCTTGGCCTCACCGAAGGCCATGACCAGGCCCTGGCGATGATCGAGGTCATGCTGGACCAGCTCGAAGCCAAATGATCGCCCCGGCGCTATCGCCATTACCGGCATCGCGCCCCCTGCCCCACCCCTGCTAATAACCTGTTCAGCATCGCGGCCCGACAC
>NZ_NOIW01000029.1:0-57470 GCF_002708645.1 Sphingobium sp. IP1 | reverse complement strand
GTGTCGGAAAAAGCGAGGCGCAGTTGCGCCAGCGTCTGGGGCCATTCATGGCTGCGATGCGCCATGGTGACGAGATTGGCGACGGTCAGATGGGTGCGTCCGTCGGCGGTGTCGGCGGCGGGCGAAACGGTCGCGGCATTGGCCGCCCACATCGACGAGGCCGACATGGCGGCGGCGCGGATATGCGGATCGGCATTGCTGATGTCGGTGCCAAGGGTCGCGAGCCAGGCGCCGTCAGGACGCCATTGCGGCAGGAAAATACCCTGGGCAAGGCCGAGGCGCAGATTGCCGCGCATCTTCTCGATCCCCTGCAAGGCTGCGGCACGGGGGTGCGACACCGCGCCGGCATTGCGGGACGAGGCCAGATTGCCAAGGCTGAGGCCGGCATAATTATGGCTCGGGCCGACCAGCCCGTCGAAATTGATCTCGCGCACGCTCATGCCCGCCCCGCCATGGTGAATGCCTGTCCGACGTCCAGTTGCAGCAGCGCGGCGCTGGCCGCGTCGAGCGAGATGCTGCCATCCTCGCCCTCCTGCACATAGCCATAGGTGCAGCGATAATCGGCCAGCAGGCCGGTCGACACCAGCATCTTGTCGCCGCCCTTGTCATGGGTGGCCGCCAGCGTCACGTCGCGTGCCTGGGCCACGGTGCGGAGCTGGTCGATCTGGCCCACCATGGTCGGGCCGCCGTCGAAAATGTCGACATAGCCGGCGTTGGTGAAGCCCTCGGTCTCCAGCATCCGCATAGCCGCGCGACCATTGGGATGGGGCAGGCCGATGACGGCGCGGGCGCTGTCGGTCAGCATTGCGGTGTAGATTGGCGTCTTGGGCATCAGGTCGGCGATGAACTGGTTGCCGTTGACGGCATTGAACTCGTCAGCCTCCTGGAAATTCATGCCGAAGAAACGGCCGGCAAGACCGTCCCAGAAGGGCGAGCCGCCCGCTTCGTCGATCACGCCGCGCAATTCGGCGATGACCCGGTCGCCGAAGCGGTCGCGATGGTTGCGGATATAGAGATAGCGGCTGCGCGCGAGCAGCAGGCCGAGCCCCTCGGCCCGTTCGCGCGGATGGAGGAAGAGGCCGCCGACTTCGGTCGATCCTTCCAGATCGGTCGTGAGCGAGAGCATCTGCGCGCGGAAGGTGCGGGCCAGTTCGCGGCTATGCTGGGTAAGGACGCCCAGACGATAGGAATAGAAGGGCCAGCTCTGCCCCACCGTGCTGAAGATCTGGCAGGTGCCGCGCACCTGGCCGGTCTGCGCATTGACCAGCACCAGGACGATCAGATCATCCTTGATCCCGCCATCCTGCCGGCTGAGCGCCTGCTCGGTGCGCTCCAGCTTGGCGGTCAGGGCGGCGCGATCGGGCGGCAGGTTGGTGAAGCCACCGCCGGTCAGCTTTGCCATTTCATACAGGGTCTGCAGGTCGTCCGCTCGCGCGGTGCGCATGTAGAAACTCAAAAGGCGGTCCTCTCTCTCAATATTGTCCTTGTGCGATCCGCAGCAGTGCCAGCGCGGACAGTTGCGCGCGCTCGGCCAGGCTGTCGCTGATCAGAAATTCGGCATCGCTATGGATGCTGCCGCCGCGCACGCCCATCGTGTCGACCACCGGGACGCCGCAAGCCGCGATATTGTTGCCGTCGCAGACCCCGCCGGTGTCGCGCCAGCCGATGTCGAGGCCGAGTTCGGCGCCGCAACGCCTGACCAGGCCGAACAGCCGCTCGGCCTTGGCGTCCATGGGCTTGGGCGGGCGACCAAAGCCGCCGTGGAGATGCAGGCTGACGCCATGGTCGCGGGCGACATCGGCCATGGCCCGATCCAACAGGGCACGGGCCGCGATTTCATCGTCCGGCGTGCGCGGGCGGAAATTGACCCGCAGCACGGCATGGTCGGGCACGACATTATTCGGGCTGCCGCCGTCGATCTTGGCGGGGTTGCAGGAAAAGCCGCTGCCGCTGCCGGCCTTCAGGCGCAGCGCGAGATCGGCGGCCGCGAGCAGGGCATTGCGGCCATCGTCGGGATTGCGACCGGCATGGGCGCTGAGGCCGGTGACGACGATCGAGAAATTGCCGCTGCCTGCCCGCGCACCGGCCAGCGTGCCATCGGGCAGGGCCGGTTCATAGGTGAAGGCGGCGCGCTTGCCGGCTGCGGCCTGACGGAGCAGGGCGGCAGAGGAGGGGCTGCCGACTTCCTCGTCACTGTTGATGACAACCTGATAGCCCAGCGTCCGGGGTGCCTCGCTCTGCTCGATTGCCGTCAGGGCGGCGAGCATGACGGCTATGCCGCCCTTCATGTCGGCGACGCCGGGGCCGTTGAGAATGCGGGGTTCCAGCCAGCGAAGCGTCTGAAACGGATGATCGACCGGAAAGACCGTATCCATATGCCCTGTCAGCAGCAGCTGGACCGGCGCATCGGGACGGACGGTCAGGCGAAGATGCTGGCCATGGCGGATCACCGATGTGCGGCCGTCGGGCGCCACGGTTTCGACCGGATCGGGTTCGATCAGGTCTACCTCGCCCGGCAGCACCGAAAAGGCGTCGGCGAGCGTGGTGGCCATGGTGGCGAGCCCGGTCAGGTTGCGCGATCCGCTGTTGATGCTGGCCCATGCCTCGACCTGTGCCAGCATCGGCGCGGCGGCGGCCTGTTCCAGCAGGGCGGTTTCAGGGGCTGTTACGGGCGGGTGGATGCCGTTCATCCCGGAGGTCTATCAGAGCGCGGCCGCCTGCTCCACCCCGATCAGAAATCGTAGCTGAGGGTCAGGCGGCTGAGCGTGTCGAAGTCGCGCGCGGACAGCAGGGTCTCCGATTCATACTGCACCGTATAGGAGAGGCCAGCGGACAGGCGCGTGCTCACCTTGGTCTGCAACTGCGTCAGGGAATTGACTGAAAATACGTCAGTTTCCGCGTAACCTGCAGCGGTCTGCTTGAAGGTGACATTGGGCGCCAGACGCCAGGCCAGGTCCATAGATGCACGCGCGCCGAGCTTGGTTTCGCGCGGCCCGATCACATATTTGGCATGACGGACGGACGGGCCAACATCGAGCGACAGGTCGATCGGCTTGCTGACGATCACCTTGTAACCGATACCGGCCGAGGCGGTGTAGCGCTCGTCATAGCCGATCGAGGGATCGCGTTCGAACTGGGTCAGGCCATAGGCGAATCCGCGCGGATCGAACTGATAGCGCGGCTCATAGCTGGCGGTGTAGCGTTCGCGCGAGGTGACGCCATTGGCGCGGCGATAATCGACCGTGGCGCTGAGCTTGTGGCTCCACTCCAGCCCTTCGCGCTTGACCTGCGCCGCGGCGCTGATGCCGATTTCGCTGGTCGAACCGGTCGAGCGGAAGCCGCCGGCTTCCAGCTTGCCGGTCCATAATTCGGTGAAGCGCGCTTCGCGAATCACCGTGTCATGGGTCGCCTTGGTCCGTTCCTTCCAGCTGTTGACCATCTGCTGGATCTGGTCGGCGGATTGCGGATTGGTCTGCTTGGCGATCTTGGCGACGGTCGCGATTTCCGTCTCATTGCCATTGGCAATCGCCGCCTCCAGCATTTCGCGGACGGACGGCGGCAGCAGCGCGGGCGCATTGGCCCACGCCTGGGTGGCAAAGAGGAAGGGCAGGATAGCCAGACAGTGACGCATGACGCTGTCATAGCGAACCGACCGGGGATTTTAAGCCCCCATCAGATCAAGTCGTGGAATTCCTGCAATATGTCGCGGTAGAGCTTGCGCTTGAACGGCACGATCAACTCCGGCAGCGTTTCGGGCGCGGCCCATTTCCATTCGCGAAATTCGGGATGCTTGGTCTGGATGTCGATATGGCTGTCCTTGCCCAGGAAGCGGGCGAGGAACCAGATCTGGCGCTGGCCGCGATATTTGCCGCCCCACAGCTTGCCGATCAGTTCGGGCGGCAGGTCGTAGAAATGCTCGTCGCGGCTCTTGGCGATGATCTCGACATGTTCGGGCGTGATGCCGGTCTCTTCGCCCAGTTCGCGCAGCGCCGCCGTCTTGGCGTCTTCGCCCTCGTCGATCCCGCCCTGCGGCATCTGCCAGGCTTCCACGACATTATCGAGGCGCTGGCCGACAAAGACCTTGCCCGCCATGTTGACCAGCATGATCCCGACGCACGGCCGGTAGTTCAGTTCTGCATCATTCGGCATCGACGCCATGTTTTCCCCTGCATCGCTGCAGCCATGGCCGGTTGGCGACCCGTGGCTAGTGTATTGGGCTCCAGAATAGGCGGCGGCGATGCGCGCGTCCATTGGCCGAATCGACATTCATCGGATTTGCAGGTCATCTCCCGGAAGGGCGCGGAAAATTCATTTGGAACCGGGGGACTAGGCAGGCATTGGGCGATCATGCCATCCCCCACCATAATCTGGTTCCGCCAGGATCTGCGCCTTTCGGATCAGGCGGCGCTCGTCGCCGCCGCGCAGGCCGGCCCGGTCATTCCGCTCTATATCCTTGATGATGAAAGCCCGCGCCAATGGGCGATGGGGGGTGCGTCGCGCTGGTGGCTGCATCACAGCCTTGCCAGCCTGGACGAGCGACTGGGGACCAAGGGCTCGCGATTGATCCTGCGGCGCGGACGCTGCGCCGATGTGCTGGCGCAGGTGGCCGAGGAAAGTGGCGCGCAGGTCGTTCATGCGATCCGCCATCATGAGCCCTGGTGGCGCAACGCCGAAAAGGCGGTGGCAAGGCAGATTGAGCTGCGACTTCATGACGGCGGACTGCTATTGCCGGTGGAGGCGGTGCGGACGGGGGGCGGGACACCCTATCGCATCTACACGCCCTTTTCCCGCGCGGTGATGCTGCATATGCCACCTGCGCCACCACAGCCCGCGCCGCAGCGGATCGAGGCACCATCGCATTGGCCGGTCAGCGACAGGCTGGAGGATTGGACGCTGCTGCCGCGCGATCCGGACTGGGCGCGCGGCTTCCCTGCCGACTGGTCGCCGGGCGAAGAGGGGGCAAAGCGCTATCTCGACAGTTTTCTGGGAGAAGTCGGAGACTATGCGGTCGCGCGCGATCTGCCGTCGCAGGAGGGAACGTCCCGCCTGTCCCCGCATCTTCACTTCGGGGAGATTTCGCCGGCCAAGGTCTGGCATCGGGTGGCGCAGGCGCCGGGCGACGCGACCGTCTATCTGAAGGAACTGATCTGGCGCGACTATGCGCATAATCAGGTCTGGGCCCTGCCGACCTATGGATCGGAAAATGCCCAGCCCGCCTTCGATGCCATGCACTGGCGCGATCTGCGCGAGGCGCGAGGCGACTGGACGGCGTGGAAACAGGGCCGGACCGGCTATCCGATCGTCGATGCCGGCATGCGCCAGCTCTGGCAGACGGGCTGGATGCACAATCGGGTGCGGATGATCGCGGCCAGTTTCCTCATCAAGCATCTGCTGATCGACTGGCGCCATGGCGCGCGCTGGTTCTGGGACACGTTGGTCGACGCGGATTATGCCAATAACAGCGTCAACTGGCAGTGGGTGGCGGGCAGCGGCGTCGATGCCAATCTCTTCACCCGGATCATGGCGCCGCTGACCCAGTCGGACAAATTCGATGCCGCCGATTATATCCGCCAATGGGTGCCGGAACTGGCGGATCTGGACGGTCGCGTCGTCCATGATCCGGATTTTCATGGGGTTAGGCCATCATCCTATCCCGAAAAGCGGATCGGCCATCGCGAGGGGCGTGAGCGTGCGCTGGCGGCCTATCGCCAGATGAAGGGGTGATTGCAGCGACGCGCGGCATGGGGCAGAAAGAGGCCCGATGAATGCAGTCGACCCCCGTCGCGGCAAGGCCGCATTGTCGATCCGGCGACCGCCGGCAGACCGGACGCCGGGATGGCGGGCGCGCCTGTTCGCGCCGCTCTTCCATCGCCTGCTCGATCGTATCGACCAGGGATTGGAGCAGGGCTCGCTGGACGCGACTTTGCCGGACGGCACGCGCCGGCTATTGGGCGGACGGGCGCCGGGGTTCGACTGTGCCGTGGACCTGGTCGACTGGCGCGCCTTGGTGCGACTGGCGATGGGTGGCTCGGCGGGCTGGTATCGCGCCTGGGCGGCGGGCGAGTGGCGCAGTGCCGATCCGGTGCCGCTGTTCGCGCTGTTCATGGCCAATGCGGTATCGCTGGGCCGCGTTGCCCGGCCTCATGGGCCGGCCCGCTGGGCAGGACGGTTGCTGCACTGGGCGCGGCGGAATAATCGTAACGGCTCGCGCAGGAACATCGCCTTCCATTATGATCTGGGCAATGACTTCTACAGCCTATGGCTGGACAGGAATATGCATTATTCCAGTGCCTTGTTCCTCAATCCTGAGGATCGGATCGAAAGTCTGGAACGGGCGCAGCAGCGCAAGGTAGACGCCCTGCTGGAACGGCTGAACCTGCGCGACGGACAGGCGCTGCTGGAAATCGGATGCGGCTGGGGCGGCCTCGCGGAACAGGCGATGGAGCGCTGTGCCATCCAATATGACGGGCTGACCCTGTCGGTCGAGCAGGCTGATTATGCGCGCGATCGGCTGGGATCCGGCGCGCAGATCCACCTGACCGACTATCGCGACGCGCAGGGGCAATATGACGCCATTGCCAGCGTGGAAATGGTGGAGGCGGTCGGCCAGCATTATTGGCCCGACTATCTGGATGCGGTCGCACGCCTGCTGAAGCCCGGCGGGCGCGCCGCGATCCAATATATTTTGATCGACGATGCGATCTTCGATCATTATGCGCGCGGCGCCGACTTCATCCAGACCTACATCTTCCCCGGTGGCATGCTGATATCCGAAAGTCGCTTTCGGACGTTGGCGCAGGAACGCGGGCTGGAATGGCGCGACGTGCGCCACTTTGGCGGCCATTATGCCGAAACGCTGCGCCGCTGGCGCGAGCGGTTCGATCGGGCGATCGACGAAGGACGATTGCCGGCGAGTTTCGACCAGCATTTCGTCGGCTTGTGGCGCTATTATCTGATGTACTGTGAAGGCGGTTTCCGGGGCGGCACCATTGATGTCGCCCAGGTGACGCTGGCAAAGCCGGCCGCTTAACCCTCGACGCGCAGGCGATGGCCGTTCGGCGCATCGCTCAGCACCAGATCATGGATGGCCCTGGCGACCGTTTCCGGCCCCTTGAGCGTTGCCGGATCCTCGCCGGGGAAGGCGCGGGCGCGCATCGCGGTGCGGGTGGCGCCGGGGTCGACGATGTGGGTGCGGATGGCGGAGATGTTCTTCATCTCCTCGCCATAGGCGCCGACCAGCGTTTCGAGCGCAGCCTTGGACGCGCCATAGGCGCCCCAATAGGCGCGCGGCGTGGCGCCGACCGAGGATGTCAGCGCGATCACCCGCGCATCGGCGCTGGCCCGCAGCATCGGATCGAAGGCGGCGATCAGCGCCTGGGGCGCAGCGATGTTGAGCATCAGCAGCCGGGCAAATTCCTTGGCATCGATTGCGGGAACCGATGCCAGCGACCCGAGCGTCGCCGCGTTGAGAACGAGGATGTCGAGTGCCTTCCAGCGGCCAGAAATGGCCTGGGCCAGGCGGCCGATGCTTTCGCCGTCGATCAGGTCGAGCGGCGCGATGGTGGCGCTGCCGCCGGCCTGGTGAATGCGATCTTCCACCTCTTCCAGCCCACCGCTGGTGCGCGCGGTCAGGATCACATGGGCGCCGGCTGCTGCCAGAGCCTCCGCCGTCGCGGCGCCGATGCCCCGGCTGGCGCCGGTGACGAGCGCAAGTTTTCCGAACAGCGGCAAGGTATCAGACATCGGCTCTCCGTTCGCCCCGACCGATGCCGGGTGTCGTCGTGGGAAAAGGAAAGGGCGGGGTCGTGCGACCCCGCCCGGTCGGGCCTTGCCCGTGGATCAGGAGACCCGTTCTGCCAGCAGTTCGAACTGGTTTTCGACCACGGCTTCATCCTGGTCGGTGAGCTTGGTCGGATAGTCGCCAGTGAAACAGGCGTCGCAATATTGCGGACGGATGTCGGCGCGCTTCGCCTCACCCAGCGCCTTGTACAGGCCGTCGATCGAGATGAAGGCCAGGCTGTCGGCGTGGATGAAGTCCTGCATTCCGCCAATGTCCAGCTTGTGCGCCAGCAGCTTGGTGCGTTCGGGCGTATCGACGCCATAGAAGCAGCTATGCTTGGTCGGCGGCGAGGCAATGCGCATATGCACTTCGGCGGCGCCCGCTTCGCGCATCATCTGCACGATCTTCAGCGAGGTGGTGCCGCGCACGATCGAGTCGTCGATCAGCACGATGCGCTTGCCCTGGATGAGGGCACGGTTGGCATTATGCTTCAGCTTGACGCCCAGGTGGCGGACCTTGTCGCCCGGCTGGATGAAGGTGCGGCCGATATAGTGCGACCGGATGATGCCCAGTTCGAACGGGATGCCCGATTCCTGCGCATAGCCGATGGCGGCCGGCACACCGCTGTCGGGCACCGGGATGACATAGTCGGCCTCGACCGGATTTTCGATCGCCAGCTGCGCGCCGATCGCCTTGCGGACCGAATAGACGCTGGAATTGTCGATGATCGAATCGGGGCGGCTGAAATAGACATGCTCGAAGATGCAGGGGCGCGGATGCACTTCGCCGAACGGGCGGATCGAGCGCATTTCGCCATCCTTGGTGACGATGACGAGTTCGCCCGGATCGATCGAGCGGACATAGTCGGCGCCGACCACGTCGAGTGCGACGGTTTCCGAAGCGAAGATGGTCGAATCGCCCAGCTTGCCCATGACCAGCGGGCGGATGCCCAGCGGATCGCGGCAGGCGATCATGCCCTCGGGGGTCATCACGATCAGCGAATAAGCGCCTTCGATCTGCTTCAGCGCGTCGATGAACTTGTCGAGCAGGGTGCGATAATTGGACGTCGCGACCAGATGGATGATGACTTCGGTGTCCGAGGTCGACTGGAAGATGGAGCCGCGGCGGATCAGTTCGCGGCGGACCTTCATCGCGTTGGAGATATTGCCGTTATGGGCAACCGCGAAACCGCCGGAATTGAGTTCGGCATAGAGCGGCTGGACGTTGCGCAGCGAGGTTTCGCCGGTGGTCGAGTAACGGACATGGCCGCAGGCCGTGTCACCGGGGAGGCCCCGAATCACCTCGTCGCGGTCGAAATTGCCGGCGACATGGCCCATGGCACGATGGGTATGGAAATCATGCCCGTCCCAACTGGTGATGCCTGCCGCTTCCTGGCCGCGATGCTGCAGGGCGTGAAGGCCGAGCGCTACCATCGCGGACGCGGTTTCTGCGCCAGATACGCCAAAAATGCCGCATTCTTCGCGCAACTTGTCGTCGTCGAAAGGATTCGTCGTAATCATGGGTGTGAGCGGGTCCATTGCCGTTCCTGACCACCCCTCTGGGGCGACCTTTCGCGCGCATATAGTCCCTCCCGCTCGATTTGTCGCCTGCCTGTAACAAAAAAGCGTGGCCAATCGTGGCAACGCTGCGTTTTACTGGCTTTTCCATGGGCTAAACGGCCACTGGCGTTGACGTTCGGGTGCCGCTAAGAAACCTGTACTCATGCACCGTTTTGCCAATCCCGCCCGCTTCCTGAAGATCGCTCGTCCGATGACGGGCTGGCTGTTCTGGCCCGGCCTCGTGCTGCTGCTGGCCGGCTGCGCTTCGGGCCTGTTTCTGACGCCGGCGGATTATCTGCAGGGCGATACGGTGCGCATACTCTATATACATGTGCCGGCCGCGTGGCTGGGCATGGCAGGCTGGACCGGCATTGCCGTGTCCGGGCTGATGCAACTGGTGTGGCGCCATCCGCTGGCTTCCGTGGCCGGCCGCGCGATTGCGGCGCCGGGCGCGCTGTTCACCGCTATCTGCCTGATGACCGGTTCGATCTGGGGCCGGCCGACCTGGGGCACCTGGTGGGAATGGGACGGGCGCATGACGTCCATGCTGGTGCTGCTCTTCCTTTATCTCGGCTATATTGCCCTGGCCAACGCATCGGCGCGGCAGGGGCAAGGCGGGGTCAGCCCGGTAACCGCGATCTTCGGTCTGGTCGGCGCGATCAACATCCCGATCATCAACCGTTCGGTGGTCTGGTGGAACAGCCTGCACCAGGGGCCGAGCATCACGATGCGCGGATCGAGCATCGACGGATCGTTGCTGTGGCCGCTGGGCCTGACATTATTGGGTTTCACCTTGTTGTTCGCGGCGATCGTGCTGATGCGGATGCGGGCAATATTGGCACAAAATAAGGTCGAGGCGCGGATGCAGCGCCTGACGAGAGGGTAGAGATGAACCAATGGGCTTTCGTGATTGCCGCCTATGCCGTGACGGGCGTAGGCACGGCGATCGTCACCATCGCCAGTTGGCGCGCGATGCGATCGGCGGAACGTCAGGCCGAACGACTGTCTGACCGGACATGAAGGCCAAGCATCAACGGCTGATCCTGGCGCTCGCAGCGCTGGTGGCGATCATCGGCGCCGGGCTGCTCGCCGTATCGGCGCTGAAGGACGAAGCGGCCTATTTCTACGCGCCCAACGACGTGAAGACCAAGGGTGTGGAGCCCGGCAAGGCGATCCGTCTGGGCGGCATGGTGGTGAAGGGCAGCCTCAAGCGCGCGGCCGATGGCGTGACGATCAATTTCGACGTGACCGACGGCAAGGCGACCGTGCCGGCGACCTTCAGCGGCATCGCGCCCGACCTGTTCAAGGAAGGCAGCGGCGTCGTGGCGGAAGGCGCTTTCGATAGACAGGGGCGGTTCGTCGCCACCAATTTGCTGGCCAAGCATGACGAGCGCTACATGCCGCGCGAACTGGACGGCATGACCTATAATGAAACCACGCATGAGATGAAGGCCGCGCCATGATCGCCGAAGCCGGTCTTGCCGCCCTGTGGTTTGCGGCGGTCCTCGCACTGCTCCAGCTGTTTCTGGTCGGCATGGGGCTGGCGGGCGGCAAGGGCGAGGTGCTATGCGCCGTTCGTCCTGTCGCTGTTTTGCAGGGCGTGCTGACGGCAGCCGCCTTTGTTGCGCTGATCAGCCTGTTCCTGCGGTCCGACATGTCGGTGCTGCTGGTGGCGACCAACAGCCATTCGGCCAAGCCCTGGCTCTACAAATTCGCCGGAACCTGGGGCAATCATGAAGGGTCGATGCTGCTCTGGGTGACGGTGATGGGTGTCGCCGGCGCGGCGGTGGCGCTGTTCGAGCGGGCATTGAAGCGCGACGCGCATATGGCGACGCTGGGGGCGCAGGCGGCGATCAGCCTGGGTTTCTATGCCTTCCTGCTCTTCTCCTCCAATCCCTTCGCCCGCATTTCCCCGGCACCGGCGGACGGGCAGGGGCTCAACCCGCTGCTGCAGGATCCCGGTCTCGCCTTCCATCCGCCGACGCTCTATCTCGGCTATGTTGGCCTGTCGGTCGCCTTTTCCTTCGCGGTCGGGGCCTTGTTGACGCGGCAGGTGGATGCGGCGTTCGCCCGAGCCATGCGCCCCTGGGTGCTGGCCGCCTGGGTCATGTTGACGCTCGGTATCACGGCGGGCAGCTATTGGGCCTATTATGAGCTGGGCTGGGGCGGCTGGTGGTTCTGGGATCCGGTCGAAAATGCGTCGCTGATGCCCTGGCTGGCGGCGACCGCGCTGCTGCACAGCGTGACCGTGCTGGCGACCCGCGACGCGCTGCGCGCCTGGACGGTGATGCTGGCCGTCGTCGCCTTCTCCATGTCGATGGTCGGCACCTTCCTGGTCCGGTCGGGCATATTGACCAGCGTCCATGCCTTCGCCGTCGATCCGGAGCGGGGCAGTTTCATCCTGGCCTTGCTGGCACTCTATATTGGCGGCGCTTTGGCCCTGTTCGGCTGGCGGATCGGCACGGTGCGCGAGGGCGCGCCGTTCGAACTGGTCAGCCGCGAAACCTTCCTGGTGGTCAACAACCTGTTGCTCTCCGTGATCCTCGGGCTGGTGCTGATCGGTACGCTTTACCCGCTGATGACCGAAGCATTCGGACACAAGGTGTCGGTCGGCGCGCCCTATTTCGATCGCATTGCCGGACCAATCGCGCTCATCCTGCTGATCGTCATGGCGGCAGGGCCGCTCACCCGCTGGCGCCGGGATCGGGCACGCGCCGTGGCCGCGCGCATGCTCGTTCCAGCGGCGGTCGCACTGGCGGCCGTGGTGCTGGTCGGCGCGCTCGCCTGGGGCCGGATCGGGCTGTTGCCTTATTGCGGGCTGGTGGTGGCGCTGGCCGTCGGCGTGGGATCGCTGGCGCCGCTCTGGAAGCGCAACCTGCGCCGCACGCCGCTCTTCACCTATGGCATGGTGATCGCCCATCTGGGCTGTGCCGTCAGCCTGGCGGGCATGGCCTGCGATTCGGCGTTCACGGTCGAGAAGCTGGTGGCCGTCCGACCGGGCGACAGCATCGAGACGGCCGGCTGGACGCTGCGCTTCCAGCGTATCCTGCCGCTTGCTGGCGACAATTGGACGGCGTTGCAGGCGGACGTCATTGCGGAGCGCAGCGGCCGGGCGGTGGTGATCCATCCGCAATCGCGCTTCTTCGCCTCGCCGCCGACGACCACGACCGAGGCGGCCCTGCTGACCCGATGGAATGGTCAGCTCTATGTCGTGCTGGGGCAGGAAGCCGATGCCGGTCGCTGGCAGATGCGGATCTGGTGGAAGCCGTTCGTGACGCTCATCTGGCTGGGCGGGATCATGATCGCGCTGGGTGGCCTGCTGGCGCTGGTCGGGCGAGAGCGGCGCGGCTGGCTGATGAAATGGCGCGCACGAAGGGCAATGGCATGAGGAAGCTGCTGATCTGGCTGCCGCTTGTCCTGTTCCTCGGCTTCTTCGCCCTGTTCGCAAGCGGCCTGTTCAAGCCGGATGACCGTGTCATCACCTCCAAGCTGATTGGCCAGGCTTTGCCGGCTTTCACCCTGCCGGCTGCTGCCAGCGATCGTCCCGCGCTCGCCAGCACGCAGTTGGCGGATGGCAAGCCGCGTCTGCTCAACATCTTTGCCAGCTGGTGCATTCCCTGCGCGGCGGAGGCGCCGCAACTAATGGCGCTCAAGCAGGCCGGGGTGGAGATCGATGCGATCGCGATCCGTGATGCCCGGCCCGATGTCGACGCCTTCCTGGCGCGCAACGGCAATCCCTATAGCCGGATCGGCCTGGATGCGCGCAGTGGCGTGCAGATCGCGCTGGGCTCGTCCGGCGTGCCGGAAACCTTCGTGATCGATGGCAAGGGCAGGATTGCCTATCAGCATATTGGCGACATCCGCGCCGATGACGTGCCGATGCTGCTGCAACGGCTGAAGGATGCGCAATGATGCGGGGGCTGCTTTTTCTTCTCCTGTTGATGCTCGTAGCGCCGGTTCGGGCGCAGACCGCCCTGCCGCCCGCGCCCTATGCCGACCGGCAGCTTGATGACCCGGCGCTGGAGCGCAAGGCGAAGGCGCTGATGGAAACCATCCGCTGCCTTACCTGCCAGAGCCAGTCGATCGCCGATTCGAACGCCAGCATGGCCGGCGACATGCGCTCCGAGATACGCGAGCGGATCAGGGCGGGGGAGGAGCCTGAGCATATCAGGCGCTGGCTGATCGAGCGTTATGGCGATTGGGTTAGCTATGAGCCGACGGCCGCGCCGATCCTCTGGCCGCTTTGGGCCGCGCCGATCGTGTTGCTTGCATTGGGGCTGTTGTTGATGCGCGGACGGATCAAGCGGAGGCCACGGGCATGACGGGCTGGATCATTGCTTTCGGCATCGCCATCCTTGCCATGGCGGCGCTCTGCTTTATCGGGCGTATCCCGCGCGTGACGCGGGAGATTGTTGCGGCGGCTTTGCTGGTCGGCCTCGCGGGCTATGCCTGGCAGGGGCATCCCGGCCTAGCCGGCGCGCCGCGTCAGGTCGCGGCCGAGAAGGAAGCGCAGTTCGACGAGAAGCTGGCGGAGCGACGCCGCAGTCTGGCGGAGCGCTATGGCCCGGCTGGCCAATGGCTGATCATGTCGGATTCCTACGGGCGGCGCGGCCTGACCAAGGAGGCGGCCAATATCCTGCTGTCCGGCCTCAAGCAGACGCCGGAAGACGCCAATCTGTGGCTGGGCATGGGGAATGCGCTGGTCGCGCATGCTGATGGCGTGGTCGCGCCAGCGGCGGACTATGCCTATCGCCAGGCGTTGCGGCTGGACCCGGAAGGGCCGGCGCCGCGCTATTTCTATGGCCTTGCCCTCGCCCAGGCCGGACAGTTGGACGCCGCGCGCAAACAATGGTTGCCGCTGGCGCAATCGGCGCCCGAAGGCAGCAAGATCAAGGCGGAACTGCAGGCCAATATCGCGCGTATCGACGCCATGCTGGCGATGGATGCGGCTTCGCGATGATCCGCATGGGGGCGATCATTGCGTGAACCCTGTGCCCATGGTAGGGGCCGGCGGTTTGCTGGGCTCCGTCCTTGGAATGAGAATTGCCCTGGCAAGGGTTGCGACATGATATTGATGATCGGGCATTTCCTTCATGGCTGATGACAGCGCGGTCGCCGTCCCCGAAGACGGCGAGCAGGAAGGGCATGGCCATGCCCGCCAGAAAGCCACGGCCAAGCTGGTCGTCGGCGCGATCGGCATCGTCTTCGGCGATATCGGCACCAGCCCGCTCTACGCCTTCCGCGAAACCTTTGCGGGGCACCATCATCTCGACCTCGATCCCGACCATATATTGGGCGTCATCAGCCTGATGTTCTGGTCGATGATGCTGGTCGTGACGCTCAAATATGTCAGCATCATCATGCGCGCCGACAACAAGGGCGAAGGCGGCAGCCTGGCCCTGCTGGCGCTGATCAACGGCCAGACCAAGACACAGCGCTGGTCGCGCGGCATCGTGCTGCTGGGCGTGTTCGCGACCGCCCTCTTCTACGGCGATTCGATGATCACGCCGGCGGTTTCCGTGCTGTCGGCGGTGGAAGGTCTGGCGGTCTACAACGCCAACCTTGCGCCTGCGATCCTGCCGGTTGCGGTGCTGATCCTGCTTGGCCTGTTCTGGATCCAGGGTCTGGGGACCAACAAGGTCGCGACCCTGTTCGGGCCGATCATGCTGATCTATTTCGTGACGATCGCGTCGCTCGGCGTGCTCAGCATCGTCAAGACGCCGGGCATTCTCTACGCCTTCAATCCCTATTGGGCGGTGATGTTCTTTGCCACCGATCCGCTGCCCGCCTTCCTGGCGCTGGGCTCGGTCGTGCTGGCGGTGACGGGCGCCGAAGCGCTCTATGCCGATATGGGCCATTTCGGCCGCAGCCCGATCCGCGTGTCCTGGCTGATTTTCGTGCTGCCGGCGCTGATGCTCAACTATATGGGGCAGGGTGCGCTGCTCTTCCGTGAAGGCGCCGCGGCGCTGCACAGCCCCTTCTACAATCTTGCGCCGCAATGGATGCAGTTGCCGCTGATCGGCCTTGCCACGCTGGCGGCGATCATCGCCTCGCAGGCGGTGATATCCGGCGCTTTCTCGGTCACGCAGCAGGCGATCCAGCTCGGCTTCATGCCGCGTTTGCGGATCGAGCATACCAGCGCCTCGACGGCCGGCCAGATCTACATTCCCCTGATCAACTGGGGCCTGATGGTCATGGTCATCCTGCTGGTGCTGGTGTTCAAGACCTCGTCCAACCTGACCGCAGCCTATGGCATTGCCGTCACCGGTGCGATGTTCATCGACAATGTGCTGCTGACCGTGGTGCTGTACCGCTTGTGGCACTGGAAATGGTATTATGCCGCGCCGCTGCTTGCCGTCTTCTACCTAGTTGATGGCGCCTATCTGGCGGCAAATCTGACGAAGGTGCCCGACGGCGGCTGGTTCCCGCTGCTGATCGGCTTCGTCGTCTTTACCTTGCTGACCACCTGGTCGCGCGGGCGCCGGCTGGTGCAGGAACGGCTGCGTGAGGCAGCAATGCCGATCCCGGTATTCGTGGCTTCGGCCGCCAACAGCGCCGTGCGCGTGCCGGGCACCGCCGTCTTCATGACCTCGACGCCCGATGGCGTGCCGCATGCGCTGCTGCATAATCTCAAGCACAACAAGGTGCTGCATGAGCGGGTGATCCTGCTGACCGTCAAGATCAAGGATGTACCGGTGGTCGAGGATGACGGCCGCTGCAAGCTGGAGGATCTGGGGCGCGGCTTCTTCCGTCTGGTGCTGCAATATGGCTTCATGCAGGAGCCTGATGTTCCGGCCGCGCTCAAGAATGTGACCGGCTGCGGCCAGGCGTTCAAGATGATGGACACCAGCTTCTTCCTGGCACGCCAGACGCTGCTGCCTTCGGCCAATCCCGGTATGCCGCTGTGGCGCGAGAAGATCTTCGCCTGGATGCTCCGCAACGCGGAAAGCGCGATGGAGTTCTTCCGCCTGCCGACCAACCGCGTGGTCGAACTGGGCAGCCAGGTCGAGATTTGATCAACTTCTAGAAGAGCCGCATCTGCGCGCCCTCGGGCGGCCGGAACAGGTCGGTGCGGACGCTGATCCGCGCCTGCCCCAGATTGGCCTTGCGCCGCGCCTTGATGAAGCGGGTGCGGGTCAGGTCGGCCCAGACGCCCTGACCGCGCATCCGGCTACCGAAATCGGGATCATTGTCGCGCCCGCCGCGAATGTCGCGGATCATCGCCATTACCTTGGCGGCCCGATCGGGATAATGGGTATCCAGCCATGCGCGGAACAGTGGCGCGACCTCATGCGGCAGGCGGACGAGGATGTAGTTGACGTCCTGCGCGCCGGCCATGGCAAGTCGCGCCACCACCTGTTCGATCTCATGATCGTTGATCGCCGGGATGATCGGGGACATGTTGGCCGATACCGGCACGCCGGCTTCGGCCAGGCGATTGATCGCGGCGACCCGTCGCTCGGGATGGGGTGCGCGCGGCTCCAGCGTGCGCGCGACCTTGGGGTCAAGTGAGGTGACTGAAATCATCACCGCCACCAGATTGTCGCGCGCCAGATCGGCAAGCAGGTCGATGTCGCGCAGGATGCGATCGGACTTGGTGGTAATGAAGACCGGATGGCGGCATTCCACCATCACCTCTAGCAATTGGCGGGTAATGCCCCAATCCTTCTCGATCGGCTGATAGGGGTCGGTATTCGTGCCCATGGCGATCGGTGAGACGCTGTAATTGCCGCGCGCCAGTTCCTTGCGGAGCAGCGCTGCCGCATCGGGCTTGGCGAACAGGCGCGTCTCGAAATCCAGCCCCGGCGACAGGTCATGATAGGCGTGGGTCGGCCGGGCAAAGCAATAGATGCAGCCATGCTCGCAGCCGGCATAGGCGTTGATCGACTGGGAAAAGGCGATGTCGGGCGACGCGTTGCGCGAGATGATCGTGCGCGGCGTGATCAGCGAAACGCTGGTGCGCAGTTTCCGGGCCGGTCCGTCGATCGCTTCCATGGCGTCGAGCCAGTCGCCGTCCGCCTCGCGCGCGGCCAGATTGAACCGGCTGCTGGCCTGGTTGTGCGTTGCGCCGCGTCCGGGGATGTTTGCCATCTGGGAATAAGAACATATCATGAACTTATTGACAAGGTCGCTTCCGACGCGTCATGGCTGCCCCCTTGAAAGCAGGGGGAAATATCATGCGTGCCTGGTGGCTTGTTCCGGCTCTGATGATGATGGCAGGCGCGGCCGATGCCGCGACGCCGACGACGGATTGTGCCGCAAATATGGTCTGCGCCAGCCGGCCGCAGTCGGTGGTCGATGCGTTGCAGGCGGCGGGCTACAAGGCGGCGCTGACCAAGAGCAAGTCGACCGGCAATCCGATGATCGAGAGCGCTGCCAGCGGTTATAATTTCACCATCTATTTCTATGGCTGCGAAGAAATGAAGGACTGCAACTCGTTGCAGTTCGGTATCAATTTCGCGGATGATGGCGGCAACACGGTCGAACTGGCGAACAAGTGGAACCAGTCCAAGCGCTTCATCCAGATGTCGCTGGCCGACGACAAGACGCTGGACGTGTCCTATGACGTCAGCACGATCGGCGGTCTCAATCAGGAAAATTTTGCCGATGTGGTCGACTGGTGGTCAGTGATGCTCGGCGAACTCAGCAAATTCTTCAAGGAGAACCCGGCGCCCACGCTCAAGAAGTGAGGGCGCGGGGGCCGGAGCCGTAACGAAAAATCGCCCTTTTGCGATTTTTCAAACAGCCGCTCAGCACTCGGTGAGGCGCGGCATCAGCTCGACGAAATTGCAGGGGCGGAACCGGCTGTCGAGCTGGCTGGCAAGAATGCCGTCCCAGGCATCCCGCACCGCGCCAGTCGAACCGGGCAGCGCGAAGATATAGGTGCCGCGCGCGACGCAGGCGGTGGCGCGCGACTGGATGGTCGAGGTGCCGATCGACTGATAGCTGAGCCACCGGAACAGCTCGCCGAAACCGGGAATTTCCTTGTCCTGCACCTGGGTCAGTGCCTCGGGCGTGACATCCCGGCCGGTGACGCCGGTGCCGCCGGTGGTCAGGATCACATCGACCTGCGGATCGTCGATCCAGGCGTGAAGGCGTGCGACGATGGCACTGCGATCATCAGTGACGATCAGCCGGTCGGCCAGGACATGGCCCGCGCCGGTCAGGCGATCGACCAGCGTATCGCCGGACCGGTCATCGGCCAGGGTGCGGGTGTCGGAAACGGTTAGTACGGCGATGCGGACGGGCAGGAAGGTCCGGCCCTCATCGATCGGCATCAGTCCGATCCGCCGGCGATCATCGCCCGGCCATCGGCCTTGCTGAGACGCACCAGCTTGACGCCCTTGGCATTGGGGAAGGTTGGCCACATGCCCTGCGCCATGCCGGTCAGGCAATCCGCCTCGCCCTTCGCCTGGATCTGGTACATCCAGTAGTTGCGCATGACGATGTTCACATAGGCGCGGGTTTCATAATAGGGCAGGGATTCGATGAAGAGCAGCGGATCGCCCTTGTCCTTCACCTCGCTGTTCCAGCGTTCGACCGGCAGCGGGCCGGCATTATAGGCGGCCATCACCTTGGGCAGCAGGCCGCCGGTCGCGCTCATGTCGCGCAGCGATTCCAGATAGCGCTGGCCATATTCCATGTTGGTGGACGGCACGAACAATTGCGATGCGTTGGACAGGCCGACATCGCCGGCGGTGCCGGGGCGCACCTGCATCAGGCCGCGGGCGCCGGCGCTGGAGACGACGTCCGAACGGAAGCCGGATTCCTGCAGCGTATGGGCGTAGATCAGCGACGGATCGACGCGCCAGCCGCCGTCGGGCCGCCAGGCGGGGGCCGGGAAGCGGGCGAAGCTGTCGGGCTGCTTGCCGGCCGGGCCATTATGGGCGAGCCAGAGCTGGGTTGCGGGCAAGTTGAGCGCGCTGGCCAAGCGCAGCAGCGCATCATATTGGGCGGTGCCGCCCAGCTTCGCCTGATAGCGGAGGATTTCGTCGGCGCGGCCATTCTCGCCGATGCCGGCCAGCGCGATCGCGCTGCGGACATTGGGGCTGTCCTTGAGCTGGCGCCAGTCATTGTCGCTGAAACGCGCGTTCATGGTCGCGCCGCCCAGCGGCATGCCCAGGCTTTCGCGGGCGAGCAGGCCATAGAAGGTCTCGTCGGATCGCGCCGCGAGCTTCAGCATATTCTCGACCTTCTCGGCCTCGCCGCAGACCATATAGGCGCGCGATGCCCAATAGGCGCCGGCCGCGCGCATGTCGGCGTCGCCTGCCAGCGCCGCGACATTGGCGAAGGCCGGGGCCGCAGCGCGGCAATCATTCTGGCGCCAGGCGGCCAGGCCCGTCGTCCAGTGAGCCTGCACCGTCCAGTCGCCGCCGGTACGGGTTTCGAGCGCGCGCGCGGCCATACGACGCGCGTTGAGATCGTCGCTCTCGATATAATAGGCCCAGGCTACACGCTGGCGCACCTCGGTCAGGCCTTCGGGCGTCAGCCCGGCTTCGCCAGCGGTGAGAAGTCCTTCTGCGCCGGCCGGATCGTCATTCTTGATGAAGGTCAGGATCTGGGCCGACAGGCTCTGGGCCAGAACGTCCGTCTTGCTGCCGCTGACATATTGGCGGCGGGGTGCCGAGCCCAGCCATACCAGCTTCTGCACCTGCGGCAGATCAGGCAGGATGGTCGCGCCGCGCTTCTGCGCCAGGCGGGAAAGCTGGTCGGCCTTGGGCAGCCAGGCTGCCTTGTTGACGAGGTCGAGCAGATCGAACAGCTCGACGCGCGGCGATCCCTTGGCAAGATAAAGTTCCGACAGGGCGAGCGGGCGGACCGCGTCCTGCGGGTCGAGTGCCAGGATCATCGCCTTGGCATCCGACCATTTCTGGTCGCGCAGGGCGGCGAAGATGGCATTGTAGCGCGCCTTGTCGCCATCGGACAGTTGGAGCGGGGTGCTGGCGGTGGAACTGGTCGGCAAGGTGGGGAGGGTTTCGGCCGCCTTGGCACTGGCCGGGATCGCCAGCGCCGCGCTCATGCTGAGCAGGGCAAGGCTGGAAATGCGGGTTGCAACGCGAATCACGGGCGATCTTCCTCAATCAGGCTTTGCAGGGCGCGCCAGCATTCCGCCTTGGCCGCGGGCTGGCTGAGCAGCAGGCGCGGATGGAATGTGGCAATGGCGGGCACAGTGCCGCCATCATGGTTAAAGGGGCGTAAACCGGTGGACCGGTCGGCGCCATCGGTCGGAAGCAGCGCACGGACCGTCCGATCGCCGAGCAGGAGCAGGCGGCGCGGCGCGGCGAGATGGACATGCAGCCTGATGCGATCGGCGACATGGGCCAGATCGCTTGCCTCCACCATGCCGCCGGCGGGGCGGACGGTGAACAGCGAAGCCAGGCAGATATCGTCACGGCGCAGGCCGATGGCCCGCATCATGGCATCGAACAGAGCGCCGGCGCGATCGGCGAACAAATGACCCGCGCCGGCATCTACCATGTCGGGCATGTCGGTAATGACCATCAGAGGCGCTTCGGCCGGGCCGGTCGGCAGGATCGGGGTGCCGGGCCATTTGCGTTCGGGCTGGGCCGAATCACTGGCAAGCCATTCGAGATAGGCGTCCAGCGTCTTGGGTTTTTCAGGCGGTGGTGGGGCGAAGGCCTTCGCAGCCTGCTCGGCCAGTTGCGCGCGTGTCGGCTGGGGCCGCAACCAGTTGACTGGTGCTTCCGCTACGGCGCCGTCCACCCCCGCCAGCGACCACCACGCCAGATAGGCGTCCGGCGCTGCGGCTCCAAAGTCCCGCTCTAATCCCCGCATCACGATGCCCTTGGGCCAGAGGTTGACGCGAGGGTCAAGAATCTTCATCGCGTGGAATGTCAAAACGTTGGAGTAATAAGGCGACCGGATGGCCGGACATGTGCTGGCGGGCGCCTTTATGGAGGGATTATGAGCGAACGGGATTCGATGCCCTATGACATCGTCATCGTCGGTGGGGGACCGGCTGGCCTGTCTGCAGCGATCCGGCTGAAGCAATTGGCCAATGCCGCCGGGCAGGAGCTGGCCGTCTGCGTGCTGGAAAAGGGGTCGGAAATCGGCGCCCATATCCTGTCAGGCGCGGTGGTCGATCCTAGGGCGCTGGATGAGCTGATCCCAGACTGGAAGGAACAGGGCTGCCCGATGGCCGATGTTCCGGTCACCGACAACCAGCATTGGGTCTTGTCCAAGGCGGGCAAGATGGCGATGCCGCACATCATGACGCCGGGCTGGATGCACAATAAGGGCACCTATACCGGATCGCTGGGCAATCTGTGCCGCTGGCTGGCCGAGCAGGCCGAAGGTCTTGGCGTCGAAATCTTCCCCGGCTTCGCCGCTGCCGAAATCCTCTACAATGAGGATGGCAGCGTGAAGGGCGTCGCGACCGGCGACATGGGCATTGCCCGTGATGGCGAGCGCAAGGCGGACTATCAGCCGGGCCTGGAACTGCACGCCAAATATACCTTCTTTGCCGAGGGCGCGCGCGGCCACCTGACCAAGATCCTCAAGCGCCAGTTCGACCTGGAGGCCGATTGTGAGCCGCAGGTCTATGGCCTGGGGATGAAGGAATTGTGGGACATCGATCCTGCCAAGCATCAGCCGGGCCTTGTCATCCATACGCAGGGATGGCCGCTAACTGACGCATATGGCGGCGGTTTTCTATACCATCAGGCCAATGGCCAGGTTGCGCTCGGCTTCGTCGTGGGCCTTGGCTATCGCAACCCGCACCTCTATCCGTTCGAGGAATTCCAGCGCTGGAAGCAGCATCCGGAAATCCGCAAGTTCCTGGAGGGCGGTCGCCGCGTTTCCTATGGCGCGCGCGCGATCAACGAGGGCGGCTGGCAGTCAATCCCCAAGCTGGTCTTCCCCGGCGGTGCTCTGATCGGTTGCTCGGCCGGCTTCGTCAACGTGCCGCGCATCAAGGGCAGCCATACCGCCATGAAGTCGGGCATGCTGGCCGCCGAGGCCGCGTTCGAGGCGATCCAGGACGAGCGCGCGCGCGACGTGCTGCACGATTATGAGGATCGCCTGCGTTCCAGCTGGATCGCGGACGAACTGAAGCTGGTGAAGAATGCCGAGCCGCTGCTGGCCAAGTTCGGCAACACCATCGGCACGCTGCTGGCGGGCATCGACATGTGGATGCGGACGCTCAAGATCGGCCTGCCTTTCACCATGAAGCACAAGCCCGATTGCGAGAAATTGTGGCGCAAGGACCAGTGCGAGAAGATCGCCTATCCCAAGCCCGATGGCGTGATCAGCTTCGATCGTCTGTCCTCTGTGTTCCTGTCGAACACCAATCATGAGGAGGACCAGCCGGTCCATCTGCAGCTCAAGGATCCGTCGGTCCCGATTTCCTACAATCTGCCCCTTTATGACGAGCCGGCTCAGCGTTATTGTCCTGCCGGTGTCTATGAAGTGGTCGGTCTGGATGAAGGGGAGCCTCGCTTCCAGATCAACGCGCAGAATTGCGTCCACTGCAAGACATGCGACATCAAGGACCCGACCCAGAATATCAACTGGGTCGTGCCCGAGGGCGGTGGAGGACCGAATTATCCGAACATGTAGGGGCCTGATTCCAGGACTGTTGCTGATGCTGCCGGCTGCGGCCGGCGCATCGGTTGATCCCGATATGGCCTTGCATGCCTATGCCCGTGCGCGCCTTGCCGATGGTGAAGGCGCGCTGGGCGTTGCGGTCGACAGCTATCGTGTGGCCCTCGCCGGCGATCCGACCAGCCTTGCCATTGCCCGTCGTTCCTACGTCCAGGCATTGGAAAGCGGCGACATGCCGCTGGCGCTGCAATCGGCCGCATTGCTGGATGAGGGCGGCATGCTGCCGCGGGACGGTACCTTGCTGCTGATTTGCGACGCGTTGGGGCGCAAGGATTGGGCGGCGGCGCAGACCTTCACCGATCGCCTGGTGGAGGAAGGCAATTTCTCCTTCCTCGCCCCGATCGTGCAAAGCTGGATATCGCTGGGCCAGCGCCGCTATGTGCCGCCCGTCATCGACAGCAAGGACAAGTTCGGGGCGCTGGGCGCCCGCTATCTCGACGAGCATCTTGCGTTGCAGGCCATGGCGCGGGGCGACAAGGAAGAGGCCATTGGCGCGATGCGCCGTGCCTTGGGCTTGCGCGTGACGGACGACGAAGCGCTGCGCCTGACCTTCGCCGCGCAACTGGCCGGACGCCGGGCAAAGGCAGATGCCCTGGCCCTGCTCCCCGCCGATGAGGCGAGCTTCGCCAAGGCCCGTACGGACGTTGCCCGCGGCAAGGTGCCGGGAGCGATTGCCGCGCCCTTCACACCCAGGCAGGGCTTTGCGCAATTGTTGGCCCGCCTCGCGGTCGACATCGCGTCCGATGAAACAGGCACGGCGCTGGGCATTCGCCTGGCGCGGATCGCGACCTTTGCCGATCCGGCCGCTGCCGAGCCGCATCTGGTGGCGGCGAAGCTGCTGGTGGCGGGTGATCTCGCCAATTATGCGGCGGTGGAAGCGCGCAAGGTGTCTGTCGCTGGCTGGTATGGCACGCTCGCCCAGGCAGAACTGGTCGAGGCACTGGCGGCATCAGGAGATCGCGACGGCGCGATTGCACTGGCACAGAGCCTGGCATCGGCTCTCAACGCTGAGCCGGAACGCCTTGTAAGGCTTGGACGATTGCTGGCAGACTCCGGTGATTTCGACGGCGCTGCGTCGGCCTTTCATCGTGCGCAGGCGGGCTATTCGGCCGACAGCCTGCCTTGGGCGCTGCTGTTGTTTGAAGGCAGTGCGCTTGAGCAGGGGAAGCGGTGGGACGAGGCTCGTGAGGTGTTGGAAAATGCGGCCGTGATGGCCCCGAATGAACCGGTCATCCTCAATTATCTCGGCTATGCCCAGATCGAACGGCGGCAGAATGTCGATGTGGCGCTCGACCTGCTGAAAAAGGCGAGTGCGCTCAAGCCCCAGGATGCCTCGATCACGGACTCGCTCGGCTGGGCCAAGTTCGTGACCGGCGACGTCAAGGGCGCAGTCCCGGTGCTGGAACGCGCCGCAGCGGGAGCGCCCGGCGATGCCACGATCAACGAACATCTGGGCGACGCACTGTGGACCGCCGGTCGCCGCTATGAAGCGCGCTATGCCTGGCGCGCAGCGGCGGTCTTCGCGGAGGGGGATGTCGCCAATCGGCTTGATGCCAAGGCCCGTGAAGGCTTGAAACCCGAATATGCTGCGCCCTGAGATTACATCGAAATTTTGTGAATACTTCCGAACAACTAACTGAAATTGCTTATGCGAAGGTCAATCTGGCCTTGCATGTGCGCGAGCGCCGCGCGGATGGCTATCATGCGCTGGAAAGCCTGTTCGTCTTTGCCGAGGATGGGGATATTCTTCATGCCCGGCAGCGCGACGATGGTGTCATCAGGCTCGCCGTGGAAGGCCCTTGCGGCGCGGGCCTGAGCGGTGACGATGACAATCTGGTCATGCGAGCGGCGCGGTGCCTTCAGGCGGCCACCGGGATAACGGCCGGCGCCGATATTCGGCTCGACAAGCGACTGCCGGTTGCATCCGGCATTGGTGGTGGCTCGGCGGACGCCGCCGCGACGCTGCGCTTACTGATGCGCCTCTGGAACTTCGTGGTAGAAGATACTGTATTACAGCAATTATCCCTGTTGCTCGGTTCGGACGTACCGGCCTGCTTGGCCAGTACGACGCAACTTGTGCGCGGCCGTGGCGAACTGCTAGAGGCGCAGGCACTGGATGACCTGTCGGGCCGGCCGATGCTGCTGGTCAATCCGCGGGTCGGCGTCTCGACGGCATCGGTCTTTGCCGGCTGGGACAGGATCGATCGCGGCCCGCTCGATGCGCTGGATATTGATGGGCTTGCGCGCGACGGGCGCAATGATCTGGAGGCGCCGGCTCTGCTGTTGGCGCCTGTGATCGGTGAAGTGCTGGAGGCGTTGCAGGCGCAAAGGCCCCGGCTGGCGCGCATGTCCGGGTCGGGCGCGACCTGTTTCGCGCTGTTCGATGACGAGCAGAGAAGGGGGCAGGCGGCGGACGCATTGCGCCGCGATCATCCGGATTGGTGGGTGATGGAAACGAGGATCAGGACATCATGAGCGAAGTCTTCACCACCGTGCGCGAGGGCGATCTCGACCTGCTGATCATCGTCGATCATGCCTCGGCCCATGTCCCCCACGATATCGACCTGGGCATCGATACGGCGCTGCTTCGCGAACATATCGCGATCGACATCGGCGTGGCGGAGGTCAGCCAGTTGCTCGCGGCGCAATTGAACTGCTCCGCGATCCTGGCCGGTATCTCCCGCCTGGTCATCGATCTCAACCGCGAAGAGGATGCACCCGGCCTGCTGCCGGTGATGAGTGACGGCCATGCCATTCCAGGTAATCGGGACGCTGATCTGGCCGAACGGATGCGCCGCTTCCATCATCCCTATCATCAGCAGGTGGCGGCCATGCTCGACGGCATGACGTCACCCTTCATCCTGTCCGTACATAGCTTCACGCCGCGCCTGACGAGCGATCCCGAGCAGCAGCGGCCTTGGGATATCGGCATTCTCTATAATCAGGATGATCGGGCGGCGCGGATCGCCATTCCGATGCTGGAGGCGGCGGGGCTGAATGTCGGCGACCAACTGCCCTATTCAGGGCAATTGCTCAACGCGACCATGAACCGCCATGCGGAAGCCAATGGCATCCCCTATCTAGGGATCGAGATGCGGCAGGATCTGGTTGACGATGCTGCGGGGCAGCGCCGCTTTGCCGATCTGCTCGGACCGATCGTGCTGGAGTGCCGTAACCGACTGAGTTGATGGTCGGGCCTGGCGCGTTGGGTTATAAGGATGTCGAAAGGGGATATTCTGATGGGGCTGCGATTGTCTGGCGCATTATTGCTGGCGGGGCTGGCCTTGGCGGGATGTGACGGCAAGGGCGGCGGGAGCGGGGCTATCGCCGATGACGACAACTTGATCGACTGCGCGATCGGCAAGGGCGATTGGTCGCGGGCGTGCGGCGTCGAACGCGACGGCGACATGCTGACCCTGCGTCATCCCGACGGCGGGTTCCGGCGGCTCAGGATCGTGCAGGACGGGCGTGGCCTGGTTTCGGCCGATGGTGCCGAGGACGCAAAGCTCACCATCATCGACAAGGGGCTCATCCAAGTGGCGATCGGTGTCGACCAGTATCGGCTGCCCGCTACCGTGGCGGCCAAGCCGAATTGATGGCGCCCGACCCGATATTGACGGCAGCAGCCATGCGCGCGGCCGAGCAGGCGGCGTTTGATGCTGGGGTTGATCCCTATGAACTGATGGAACGAGCCGGTGCGGCGGCGGCGCAGATCATCTGGCGTGCTGGGCATCGACGGGACGCGCTGATCCTCTGTGGTCCTGGCAATAATGGCGGTGATGGATTTGTTATCGCGCGTATATTGCGCGAACTGGGCGTACCGGTGCGGGTCGCCTCCCTGGGTGATAGCCGCACTGAGTCCGCCCAGCGGGCCAGGACATTATGGGACGGCCCGGTAGAGCCGCTGGCCGATGCCGCGCCGGCGGCGCAACTGGTCGACGCGCTGTTCGGCACGGGGCTGACGCGCGGCCTGGATGCGGCGGTGGCGGAGCGGTTGGGCGCATTGGTAGCGCATGCCAATCACAGCTATGCGATCGATCTGCCGAGCGGGGTGGGGACGGATGATGGCCTGCTATTATCGGCGGTGCCGAAGTTCGACGTGACGATCGCATTGGGCGCGTTCAAGCCCGCGCATCTGTTGCAGCCGGCGGCTAGCCTCATGGGAAAACTGGTGCGGGCGGACATCGGCCTGACCATGCCGCACGACATGCATGTGCTTGCACCGCCGCGGCTTCGCGCGCCTGACGCCGTTGCGCATAAATATAGCCGAGGTCTGGTTGGGGTTGTTGCCGGCTCCATGCCGGGCGCGGCAGCGCTGGCGGCAGCCGCGGCGGCCCATTCCGGTGCCGGCATGGTGAGGCGCTATGATGCTTCACCGTGCGAGGCAGGGCCGCACGCCATCGTTCATCAGCAGATTGAGGATGAAGCTGTCCTGAGCGATGCTCTTTCCGACCCTCGGCTGGCGGCCGTGCTGGTCGGTCCGGGTTTGGGCCGGGAGGATGGGGCGCAGGCGCGGCTTGACGCTGCGCTGGCCTGCGGACGGCCGCTGGTGCTGGACGCCGATGCGCTCACCTTGCTGGCAGGAAGGGCGTCTACCCATGTACCGGCCGGATCGATCCTGACCCCGCATGAAGGCGAGTTCGTCCGGCTGTTCGGCGATCTGCCGGGCAGCAAGATCGATCGGGCGCTGGCCGGTGCGCGCATGGCGAGGTCGGTTGTGGTCTATAAGGGCGCGGATTGCGTGATCGCCGCGCCGGATGGCCGGGTGGCGATGGCGCGGGGCGCGTCGACCTGGTTGTCGACCGCCGGCACGGGCGATGTGCTGGCGGGCCTGGCCGCCGGGCGACTGGCTGTGACGGGTGATCCATTCCGTGCGGCGTGCGAGGCTGTGTGGTTGCATGGAGAGGTCGCGCACCGGGCCGGGCCGGCTTTTGTCGCGGATGATTTGCTTGCCGCGCTTCCAGCCGCTATCGGCTCGCGGCTGTGACCCAAGATAATGATCTCATCCTCCGCATCGCCGCCAAGGGCGATGGCGTCACCGCCGACGGGCGGCATTTCGCACTGGTAGCACCGGGCGACCGGATCGCTGCCGACGGCAGCATCATCGCTGGCCCGCATCATGTCGACGCGCCCTGCGTCCATTTTCCCGGCTGCGGTGGCTGCGAGCTGCAGCAGATTGACGAGCCGAGCCTCGCTGATTTCGTCAGCGCCCGCGTGACCGGCGCCTTGGCCGGGCAGGCCGTAGTGCCGCAGACGGTGCTGCCGGCCCATGTCTCGCCGCCGTGCACGCGTCGCCGAGCCTCGCTGCGCGCCGCGCGGCAGGGCAAGCGGATCACCATCGGCTTCGCCGAGCAGGGCAGCCATGTGCTGGTCGACCTGACGATGTGCGAGATCCTCGATCCGCGCCTGTTCGCGCTGATCGCGCCGCTGCGGACGATGCTGCTGACCTGCCTACCCGACAAGCGCGCCGCGCATGTGCGCATGTCGCTGACCGATCAGGGCGTCGACCTGCTGCTGGAAGGCGTGAAGGTCGAGGGGCTGGCGGCGGACGAGGCGCTGGGCGATTTCGCCCGCGGGCACGCTCTGGCACGGCTGACCATCGACCAGGGCGATGGCCCGGAGACGCGGTGGGAGCCAGAGCCGGTGAGCGTCAGCTTTGGTGGCGTCGCGGTCGGCTTCCCGCCCTATTCCTTCCTGCAGGCGACACCCGATGGCGAGGCGGCGTTGGTCAAGGCAGTGCAGGATGCGTTGCCGGCGACCGGCGCGGTGGCGGACCTGTTCTGTGGCCTTGGCACCTTTGCGCTGGCGATCGGCGCCAATCGGCCGGTCTATGCGGCGGAAGGTGCGCGCGATCTGGTGCTGTCGCTCAAGCTTGCCGGCCATCGCGCGCAGCGGCGCATGGTGGCGGATCATCGCGACCTGTTCCGCCGCCCGCTGACGCCCGAGGAACTGAACCGCTTTGCCGCCGTGGTGATCGATCCGCCCCGTGCGGGTGCGCGCGAACAGGCGATGCAACTGGCGCAGTCGACCGTGCCGCTGATCGCCTATGTCTCGTGCAATCCGGGCAGCTTTGCCCGCGATGCCGCGCATCTGGTGGCGGGTGGCTATGTGCTCGACAGCGTCATGCCGGTCGGCCAGTTCCGCTGGTCCACCCATGTCGAGATGGTCGGGATTTTCCGGCGCCCCTGAGCGATTTTCTACGAAGTTCACACCGTCGTGGAGGGGTGAAATGCCCCAAAGAAAATCCCTCGCTGCGAGGGGGCGGCAGCGAGGGATATAGTCTTTCGTTCGATCCTCGGCCTATGCGGGCCGTTGGACGGGCATCCTCTCCTAAAGGGGAGCGGCGCCCGTCTTAACCGAGCTTGATGACAGTTGCGCGACGACGGGCCGGCAGCGTTTCGGCATAGAGGCTGGCCATCGGCTCGTCCGACACTTCGATCGTCGATTCCGAGGTGAAGCCGTTGAAGCCGGTGCGCATCGCCGCGCCATAGGCGCCGAGCATGCCGATCTCGATATAGTCGCCGACCTTCACGTCCGCCGGGAGCATGAACGGGCCGACCATATGGTCCATGTCGTCGCAGGTCGGGCCATAGAAGGAGAAGCCTTCCAGCTCTTCCTCGCTCTCATCCTCGCGCAGCAGGGCGACGGGGAAGCGCCAGCCGATATGCGCGGCATCGAACAGCGCGCCATAGGCGCCGTCGTTGATGTAGAGTTCCTGGCCACGGCGGCGTTCGACGCGCACGATGATCGAGCTATATTCCGCCGACAGCGCGCGGCCGGGTTCGCACCACAGTTCCGACGAGTAGCTGACCGGTAGGCTTTCAAAGCCACGGTGGATCGCTTCGAAATAATTTTCGAGCGCGACCGGCTCCATGCCCGGATAGATGGACGGGAAGCCGCCGCCGACATCGATGATGTCGACCGTGACGGCTGCGTCCACGATCGCGGCGCGCACGCGCTCGATCGCATCGCTATAGGCCTGGGGGCTCATCGCCTGGCTACCGACATGGAAGCAGATGCCCAGCGCATCGGCGGCCTGACGGGTTGCCATCAGCAGCTCGCGGGTCTCGCCCAGCTCCGCGCCGAACTTCGACGCCAGGCTGAGTTCCGAATGTTCGGATGAAACGCGCAGGCGCACGCACAGCTCCAGATCGGTCGCATCGCCGGTGGCGCGCATGATCTTTTCCAGCTCGTCGATCGTGTCGAGCGAGAAGGTGCGCACGCCATGGACATGGTACGCTTCTGCGATCGCTTCCTCGGCCTTGACCGGGTGCATGAAGCAGAGCTTGGCCTTGCCTTCGAGCGTTTCGGCAACGAGACGCACTTCGGCGATCGAGGCCACGTCGAAATGCGTGATGCCCGAATCGAAAAGCGTACGGATCAGATCAGGAGACGGATTCGCCTTGACTGCATAGAGCGAGCGACCCGGAAACTTCTCAGTGAAGAAGCGGGCGGCCCGAGCTGCGGCTTCGGGACGGATCAGCGTTACCGGTGCTGCCGGTGTGAGGGCGGTCGCTACCCCCAGCGCGCTATGATGCTTGTGCAACTCAAGGGACCTCCAGTGTAGTTCAGAGCGAAAAAGCTGCCTTGCGGTGGAAGTCCCATGGGGCAGCGAGCGGCCGATATATGCGGTGGGGTCCCCCCTGTAAAGCGCATATGAAAATTTTGTTGCGCAGCCCGCTATGAAACGTGCGTCATCCTGGATGGGGCGTTGAAAAGACAGGATATTTCGGCCGGACGAAAGATAGTTTCCGCAAAATTAACGCGGAATTTCACACGCCCGGCCGGGCAGAAACAGGAATGGAATCAGGACAGGCGGCCCTTGAAATCCGCGTAGGAAAAGCTGCGGATTTCCCGGAGTTCATCGCTCTGGGAATTCCACAGCCAGATGGCGGGCAGGGGCACGCCGTTGAAGGTGTTGGTCTTCACCATCGAATAATGGGCCTGGTCCAGGAAGGCGATGCGGGCGCCCGGTTCGGCGCCGCCAGGCACCCGATAATCGCCGATGATATCGCCCGCCAGGCAGGATGGACCGCCCAGGCGCGTGACCGGGCCTTCGTCCTGCTCATGCAGCATGGCGGGGCGATAGGGTGCCTCGATCACGTCGGGCATGTGGCAGGTGGCGCTGATGTCGGTGATCGCGACGGGCATGCCATTGTCGATCACGTCCAGGATCTCGCCGATCAGGATGCCCGCATCGAGCGCCATCGCCTCGCCCGGCTCGATATAGAGTTCAAGCCCGGTCTGCGCCTTGATCGCCTGAAGGAAGGCGATCAGCTCGTCGATCTGGTAGTCGGCGCGGGTGACATGGTGACCACCGCCGAAGTTCAGCCATTTGAGGCCGGCGATATGGGGCATGACATAGGGTTCGATTGCCGCCCAGGTGCGCTGGAGCGGCAGGAAATCCTGTTCGCACAGATTATGGACGTGGAGGCCGTCGACGCCGTCCAGATGCTCGGCGCGCAACTGGTCGATCGGGAAGCCCAGGCGGCTGTGCGGCTGCGAGGGGTCATATTTGGGCACCTCGCCCTCCGGGTGGAGCGGATTGATGCGCAGACCGATGTCGAAGATGCGGCCGTCGGCACGGGCGGCGTCGATCACCGGCTTCATGCGGGCGATCTGGCCGGGGCTGTTGAAGATCACATGGTCGGAAATCTTGAGGATTTCGGCGAGATCGTCGGGCTTGTAGGCGGCGCAATAGGTCGCGACCTCGCCCTGATATTCCTCGCGGCCTAGGCGCGCTTCATAGATGCCCGAGGCGCAGACGCCGTCGAGATATTCGCCCAGCACGCCGCCCAGCGACCACATGGAAAAGGCCTTGAGCGCGCCCAGCACCTTGATCCCGGCCCGATCGCCGATATCGCGCAGCACCGACAGGTTGCGCCGCACGGCGGCCTCATCGACAACGAAGGCGGGCGAGGGGACGCGATACAGGTCGAAATGGGCGAAAGCGGCGGGATCGCCGGCCTTGGTTTCCATGAAATTATTACTCCTGATCCGCCAGCGGGCGGACATCGTTGATCAGGGCCTTGAGGACCAGGCCGGGTTCCTCGACCATCGTCATATGGGCCGAATGCTCGAACCAGATGGTCTTCTTGGCGGGGGCTTTCAACCGCTCCATCCACTGCGCGGCGAGCGGCGAGGGCACGGTATAGTCGGTGCGGCCGAGCAGCATGATGACCGGCAGCTTCATCTCGCGGACCTTGGCGAAGCTGACGTCCGCAACGCGGGGCCACAGGGTGGTGGTCGAAAATTCGCTGCCCGCAGCCCAAGCCTTGCGGTCTTCGGGCGTATAGTCGGGTGACAGGCGCGGGGTCTGGAAATAGAGCGTCGGGTCGGGCCGGTCGGCCATCAGCGAGCCATAGGGAATGGCGTAGCGGCGCCAGCCATCCGCCTTGTCGATCGTGAACGGCCCGCTGTCGGGATAGGGGGCGAGCGCCTCGATCGCCTTCACGGCATCGGTGTTGCCGGCCTTCCTTGCCTGCGCGATGGTCCAGTCCATGCCCATGCGTTCGCCGGCGCGGAAGTCGATCGCCTGGCCCATGCCGATATAGGCATAGAGCAGGTCGGGCCGCTTGATCGCGACCGATAGGCCCACCGCCGAGCCCCAGCTATGGCCGAGCAGGAAGACCTTGCGCTTGCCATAGCGGGCCTTGAGATAGTCGATCAGTTCGATGGCATCGTCGCGATAGCGATCCAGTGTCATGGTCGGCGCGATCACCTTGGGATCGTTCAGCGCATAGCTTTTGCCAGCGCCGCGCTGGTCCCACTGGACGATGGTGAAGAAATCCTCCCATGGCCGCTGGAACGACCAAGCAAAGGGCATTTCCACCGCGCCGGGGCCGCCATGGACATAGATAAGAATTGGGTTGGCGCGATCGGCGCCGCGCACATTGATCGCCTGCCGCGCGCCGCCCAAGGTCACGACCAGATTTTCCTGGACGCCATTCGGCGTCACGATCCGGTTGACGTCGGCGACGATGGCCTTGGCAGGGGCATAGGGATCGGCGGGCTGCTGCGCAGAAACCGGCGCTCCAAAAAGAGAAAGCGCCAGAACGGCGCTCATCAGCTTTCGCATTCCATCCCCTCCATCATCCCGCTGTCACGGAACAACATGCCGCCCCACTCCTATGAACGCGAGGTTCAATGAGTGGAGCGGCATGTGATATCGCGTGTCGCTTAGAAGGCCAGCGGCGCGTCCAGTTCCTTCACCTGCCAGGGCAGGCCATGCTTGTTGAGCATATCCATGAAGGGATCGGGATCAAACTGCTCGATGTTGAACACGCCTTCGCCCTTCCAGGCGCCGGTCAGCATCATGGCGGCGCCGATCATCGCGGGCACGCCAGTGGTGTAGCTGACCGCCTGGTTGCCGGTTTCGGCATAGGCGTCCTCATGGTCGCAGACCTGATAGATATAGACGGTCTTTTCCTGACCATCCTTCTGGCCGGTCGCGATGTCGCCGATATTGGTCTTGCCCTTGGTGGTCGAACCCAGGCTCGACGGTTCGGGCAGGACGGCCTTCAGGAACTGCAGCGGAATGATTTCCTGGCCATTATAGATGACCGGATCGATCCGGGTCATGCCGACATTCTGCAGCACTTCGAGATGCTTCAGATAGGCGTCGCCGAAGGTCATCCAGAAGCGGATGCGCTTGATTTCGGGATAGTGGGTGGCGAGGCTTTCCAGTTCCTCATGATACATGAGGTACATGTTCTTTTCGCCGACCTGGTCGAAGTCGAACACCTGCTTGTGGCTCAATGCCGGGCCTTCGACCCATTCGCCGTTCAGCCAGTGACGCGACGGAGCGGTCACTTCGCGGATGTTGATTTCCGGATTGAAGTTGGTGGCGAAATGCTGGCCATGGTCGCCGCCATTGCAGTCGAGAATGTCGAGCGTGTCGATCGTGTCGAGCAGATGCTTCTTGATGTAGCTGGCGAACACGCTGGTGACGCCCGGATCGAAGCCCGAACCCAGCAGCGCCATGATGCCGGCTTCCTTGAAGCGTTCCTGATAGGCCCACTGCCAGCTATATTCGAACTTGGCAGTGTCGCGCGGTTCGTAATTGGCGGTGTCGAGATAGTCGGTCTTGGTCGCGAGGCACGCGTCCATGATCGCCAGATCCTGATAGGGCAGCGCCAGGTTCACGACCAGCTTGGGCTGGACCTTCTGGATGAGGGCGATGGTCTCTTCGACATTGTCGGCGTCGACCTGGGCCACGTCGATATCCACGCCGACCAGCTTCTTCACCGATTCGGCGACCTTCTCGCAGCTGATGAGGCGGCGGCTGGCCAGCGTGATGTGGCTGAAAATATCAGGGTTCATCGCCATCTTGTGGACCGCGACAGACCCGACGCCGCCTGCGCCGATGACCAGAACCTTGCTCAATTCAACTGCTCCATAACTGTGGTCGCGCCGGACGCGCGAAAGCGCCCATATAGGGGCGTCGCGTGACAGAGCAAAGTCAGAGTTAGAAGCTGGCCCCGTCGATCTTCTGGATGGTCAGTGCTTCAATATCGATCGCAGGCACGCATCGCAGGTTGATCGCGCGCATTTCACCCTGGGGCGACTTGCCGAGCGCGAAGGCTTCCGTCCCGCAGGTCTTGCAGAATTGATGCGTGATGGCGTGCTTGTAGAAGAGATAGTCGGTCAGTTGATCGGCGCCGCTGTCGAGGCGGAACTGGTCGACCGGAACGAAGGTCAGGATGAAGCCCTTGCGGCCGCAATGCGAGCAGTTGCAGCTCATCGCCTCGCTGGGCGGATCGGCATCGACGGTGAAGGTTACGGCGCCGCAATGGCAGCTTCCGCTATAGGCCATCCTCGTTCTCCTTCTGGTCCCTATGCTTCAACTGACCAGACGCTTCAATCCCTCGACCGTATCGGCTTCCGCTGCCGGCTTGTCCTTGCGGATGCGGGCGATGCGGGGGAAGCGCATGGCGAGGCCGGACTTGTGGCGCTTGCTGTCATGGATGGAGTCGAACGCGACCTCCAGCACCAGCGTCTTTTCGACTTCGCGGACCGGGCCGAAGCGGTTCACCGTATTGCCCCGGACAAAGCGGTCGAGCCATTTGAGTTCCTCGTCGGTGAACCCGCTATAGGCCTTGCCCACCGGCAGCAATTCGCCCCCATTTTCCGGATCACCCGTCCAGCAGCCGAATGTATAATCCGAATAGAAGGAGGAGCGTTTGCCATGGCCGCGCTGGGCATACATCATGACGCAGTCGGCGGTCAGTGGATCACGCTTCCATTTGTACCAGAGCGCGGCCTTGCGCCCCGCGACATAGGGGCTGTCGCGGCGCTTGAGCATCACCCCCTCGATCGCGGCATCGCGGGCGCCGGCCCGGATGTCAGCCAGCGCCGCGAAATCGGGCGCGTCAATGACGGCGGAGAGGTCGAAACGGTCGGGGGATAGTTGCGCCATATAGGCTTCGAGGCGCGCGCGGCGGTCGGTCCAGGGCAGGGCGCGCAGGTCCTCGTCGCCCTCGATCAGCAGGTCATAGAGGCGGACGAAGGCGGGATAATCGGCCATCATCTTGGCGCTCACTGCCTTGCGGCCGAGCCGCTGTTGCAGGGCGTTGAAGCTGGCCGCAGCGCCTCCATGTTCTTTGGCGCCCTGAAACTCCCCCTTCACCAGCAATTCGCCGTCCAGCACGGCGTGACCGGTGAAGGCCTGCGCGATTTCGGGGAAGCTGCCCGTGATGTCGTCGCCAGCGCGGCTGTAGAGGCGCGTCTCGCCTCCATTTTTTGGGCCGGTGCCGACGATCTGGATGCGGATGCCGTCCCATTTCCATTCGGCGGCATAGTCGGCAAGGTCGACGCTGTCGGCTTCCAGCGGATGGGCGAGCATGAACGGGCGGAAATAGGGCGTGCCCTCCGGATCGGGGCGGGCGCCGCGGCCTTCGGCCCAGTCGAACAGGGCGGCATAGGGCGGAGCGAGGGCGTGCCAGACCTGTTCGACATCATCGACGTCGAGCCCGAAAGCCTGGGCAAAGCCGGTCTTGGCGAGGCGGGCGGATATCCCCACCCGCAGGCCGCCAGTGGCAAGCTTCAGCAGGGCGAAACGGCCCGATGTGTCGAGATGATCCATCATCTGCGCCAGCGCATCCGGTGCGGCGGCGCGGCTGACATTGTTCAGCCGGTCGATGACGCCGGACAGGCTGAGCGAGCCGTCGTCCAGTTCGGCGGGTTCATTGCCGGGGCGGGGCCAGAGCAGAGCAACGGTTTCGGCCAGATCGCCGACATAATCGCGGCTCATCTCGAAGAGGACGGGATCGGTGCGGGCGCGGATCATCTCGCCGATGGCCGACGCCTTCACCGCCTTGAGGTCGAGATTGCCGGTCAGCGCCGCCAGCGCCCAACCCCGGTCGGGATCGGCGGCTTCGCGCATATAGGCGGCGATCAGCGCCAGCTTGCCATTGCGCGAGCGGGTGTAGACGAGGCCGTCGAGCAGTTGGGAAAAGGCGCGCATTACCCTTCCTCCTCATCCTCGCGGCCCACCAGTGCCAGCGCGCGGGCGCGATATTGGTGGGTCATGCACCAGTGGAGCAGGGCTTCCTCGCGGCCATGGGTGATCCAGGTCTCGCTCGGCGCGACTTCGCGGATCGTGTCGGTCAGTTCGTCCCAGTCGGCATGGTCGGAAATGACCAACGGCAGTTCGACGTTGCGCTGCCGGGCGCGCTGGCGCACCCGCATCCAGCCCGACGCCATGGCGGCAATCGGGTCGGGCAGGCGGCGGCTCCAGCGATCGTTGAGCGCGGATGGCGGCGCCAGCACGATGGCGCCGCGCATGTCCTTTGCCGGGACGCCAGTCGCGCCGCGCAACTTCCCCATGTCGACGCCGAAATCCTGGTAGAGCGCACACATGCGTTCGAGCGCGCCATGGATATAGATGGGGTCATGATGGCCGCGCGCCCGCAACTCGCAGATCACCCGCTGCGCCTTGCCAAGCGCGTAGGCGCCGACCAGCACGCAGCGATCGGGATTGGCATGGAGCGCATGGAGCAGCCGGTCCATCTCGCTGCCGGTGTCGGGATGACGGAAGACGGGCAGGCCGAAGGTCGCTTCGGTCACGAAGATGTCGCAGGGCACCGGCTCGAACGGCAGGCAGGTCGGGTCGGGGCGGCGTTTATAGTCGCCGGTCACCACCACCCGCTCGCCGGCATGATCCAGGATGATCTGCGCCGACCCCAGCACATGACCGGCGGGGACATAGCGGATGGTGCCGCCGCCCAGCCTGATCTCCTCGTCATAGCCGACCGCCGTGCCGCTGGCCGTGCCATAGCGCAGCGCCATGATCGCCAGCGTTTCCCGCGTGGCCCAGACATGGCCATGGCCGCCACGCGCATGATCGGCATGGCCATGGGTGACGAGCGCCCGTTCCTGCGGCTGGGACGGGTCGATCCACGCATCGGCGGGGCGGACATAGATGCCGGTGGGGTGGGATTCGATCCAGTGCGCCATCAGATGCAGAAGATGGGAAAGGCGGTCCCGGTTCCGCAAGGGGCGTCATCATGGCGTAACCCAGCGGTCATGCGCACGACACGCGCCTGCCCTATCGGCCGACCGAACGACCCGGCAGCGAGGAGTGCGCCCATGGCCGCATCGGCCCACAAGAAAGTCACCAATGCGGTGCATCGTCACCGTCATCTGTCGAAGCAGGGGCTGCTGGAACGCGCCTTCACTTTCGCCTTCCGTGGCCTTGTCTATGCCCAGATTTGGGAAGATCCGGCCGTCGACATGGAAGCGCTGGCGATCACGCCCGACAGCCATGTGGTGACGATCGCGTCGGGCGGCTGCAATGTCCTCTCCTACCTGACCGCCGATCCGGCGAAGATCACCGCGGTCGACCTCAACACCGCCCATATCGCGCTCAACCGGCTGAAGCTGATGGCGGCGCAGACGCTGCCCGATCATGCCGCCTTCCACCGTTTCTTTGCGCGGGCGGACGACAAGGCGAATATCGCCGCCTATCGCGCGGTCGTGGCACCGCACCTGGATGAGTCGACGCGCCGTTATTGGGAGGGGCGCGACATGACCGGCCGCCGTCGCATCGGTGGCTTTGCGCGGGGCATCTACAGGCATGGCCTGCTCGGCCGTTTCATCGGCGCGGCGCATCTGCTCGCCCGGCTGCATGGCGTGAACCCCAAGCGGATGCTCGACGCGCAGAGCCGCGAGGAGCAACTGGCGATCTTCGAGCGGGAATTGGCGCCGATCTTCGACAAGGGCTTCGTCCGCTGGCTGACCAGCCAGCCCGCCTCGCTGTTCGGCCTCGGCATACCGCCCGCGCAGTTCGAGGCGCTGGCCGGCGACGACCGGATGGACAATGTGCTGAAGGCGCGGCTCAAGAAACTGGCCTGCGACTTCGACCTCAAGGACAATTATTTCGCCGTGCAGGCGTTCGGGCGCGGCTATGCAGGCGGCGAAGGGCCATTGCCGCCCTATCTGCAGGCAGCCAATCATCGCGCAGTGCGCGACCGGGCCGAGCGGGTCGATGTGCGCCACATCAACTTCACCGACTTCCTGACCAGTCAGCCGGCGGCATCGTGCGACCGCTATATCCTGCTCGATGCGCAGGACTGGATGGATGACGAGCAGCTGAATGCGCTCTGGGCGCAGATCACCCGGACGGCCAAGCCCGACGCGCGCGTGCTGTTCCGCACGGCTGGCGAACCGAGCATCCTGCCCGGCCGGGTCGCCGATGATGTGCTGGCCCATTGGGATTATCGGGCCGATGCCTCGCGCGACTATACCGCGCGCGATCGCTCGGCCATCTATGGCGGCGTGCATCTCTATGTGCTGAAAGGCGCTGACGCATGAGCGGCCATGGGCAACTGATGGACGGGGTCTATCGCTACCAGCGGCATATTTATGACCTGACCCGTAAATATTATCTGCTGGGTCGTGACGGGCTGATCGCCGATCTCGATCCGCCCGCCGGCGGCGCCGTGCTGGAGATTGGCTGCGGCACCGGCCGCAACCTGATCGCGGTGGGCAAGGCCTGGCCCAAGGCGCGGCTCTATGGCGTCGATATCAGCGATGCGATGTTGGACACGGCGCGCGCCTCGGTCGCCAGGGCGGGCATGGCGGATCGGGTGACATTGGCGCAGGGCGATGCCTGCGGCTTCGATCCGCAGGCGCTGTTCGGTCGGGCAAGCTTCGAGCGGGTGTTCATCAGCTATGCCCTGTCGATGATCCCCGAATGGGAAATGGCACTGGTCCAGGCGGCACGCTGCGTCGCGCCGGGCGGCAAGCTGGAGATCGTGGATTTCGGTCAGCAGGAGGAATTGCCGACGCTCTGGAAACAGGCGCTGTTCGGCTGGCTGGAGCGGTTCCACGTTTCGCCCCGGCGCGAACTCAACGGCGCGATCAACCGGCTGGCACAGGATATGGGCGGCTTTCCCCATGTCCGGACGCTCTATCGCGGCTATGCGGTCAGGGGCGGGCTGATCCGCGTTTGAGTGAGCGGGCTACCAGGCTTCCAGCACCATGTTGAACGGCCCATCGGCAGCGCGACGCACATTTGCAAACCCGCCGCTGCGGATAACCTCCGTCAGTCGGGCTTCGCCTGCCTGGGCGCCCAGGCCCTCGCCGACCTCCTGATCCAGCGAGGTCGGGACGCAGATCATGGTGGAGGCATTGTAATAGAGCCGGCCGACCGGATTGAAATTGTCCTGCGGGCGATTGCCGGCCGCTGGCTCCACGATCATCCAGCTGCCACCGGCGGCCAATATCCGCCGCATATGGCTCGCGCAGCCACGCGGATCGCCCATGTCATGCAGGCAATCATACATGGTCACCAGGTCGAAGTCGCCTTCCGGCACCTCCTTTGCCGTGGCAACCTCGAACTGAACCCTGTCCGCCAGCCCATGGGCTGCGGCATGGCGCCGCGCTTCCTCGATCGATGGCGCATGGAAATCATAGCCGATGAAACGACTCTCCGGATAGGCCTGCGCCATCAGCAGGGTCGAAAAGCCCACGCCACATCCGACATCGGCCACCTTGGCACCCACGCGCAATTTCGCTTCCACGCCTTGCAGGGCAGGGATCCAATATTGGACGATATTATTGACATAGCCGGGGCGGAAGAAGGCGCCGGTCGCACAGAAAAGACAGCCGGCATGATCGCCCCAGCGTACACCGCTGCCGTTTCGGAAACATTCTTCCACCTTGGATTCCGCCTCGATCATCGCGGCGACCATCTCGAAAGCCGCAACCAGATAGACCGGGCTGTCGACATGGTGGAAGATCATCGCCTGTTCGGGCGTCATGCTGAATTGCTGCGTCGTCGGGTCGAAATCGACATAGCCATTTGCGGCCTGGGCATAGGCCCATTCGCGCACATAGCGCTCGTGCAGATTGCCGGCGCGCGTCGCCAGTTCGGCCGCGGATGCTGGCCCGTTCGCCAATATATCGAAAAGGCCAAGCCTTACCCCGATACGCACGGTCGGTACGCTCATCGCACCGCCAAGATCCCCGAGCATCTTGCTCGTAAAAGCGTGTAATTTGCCTTCGTCGATCGGTGCGGACATGGCGCGCTCCTCTCGCAGGACGCGCGACTCCGGCGCGTTCGCGCTGCCGCTATAACATATTCGCGCCCGAAAGACCCAGGCAGACACGCTGTCCTGCCCTGGGCCTTGGAAGAGGTAAGTGACCTGTCGGGACCGTCAGGCTGCCTGGCGTTCCAGCAGTTCCAGTTCCAGCCGATCCCAGATTTCGACCAGTGCCGACACCAGGTCGCGCATCATCTCTTCATTATGGGCCGGGCCGGGGGTGAAGCGTAGCCGCTCCGTGCCGCGCGGCACGGTGGGATAGTTGATCGGCTGCACATAGGCGCCATATTCGGCAAGCAGGATGTCGCTGATCCGCTTGGCCTTGACCGGATCGCCCACCATCAGCGGCACGATATGGGTGACCGAGTTCATCACCGGCAGGCCCGCGTCGCGCATGAGTTGCTTGAGCTTGGCCGCCGATGCCTGCTGGCCTTCGCGCTCGGCGCTGGAGCCCTTCAGGTGGCGCACGCTCGCCAGCACGCCGGCGACCAGCACGGGCGAGAGCGAGGTGGTGAAGATGAAGCCGGGCGCATAGCTGCGGATCACGTCGACGATCATCTGGTCGGCGGCGATATAGCCGCCCATCACGCCGAACGCCTTGCCCAGCGTGCCTTCGATGATGGTCAGGCGATGGGCGACATCGTCGCGCTCCGAAATGCCGCCGCCGCGCGCGCCATACATGCCCACGGCATGGACTTCGTCGAGATAGGTGAGGGCGTTGAACTCGTCGGCCAAGTCGCAGATTTCCGCGATCGGTGCCACGTCGCCGTCCATCGAGTAGACGCTTTCGAAGGCGATCAACTTGGGCGCCTCGGGATCTTCGGCGGCGAGAAGTTCGCGCAGATGATCGAGATCATTGTGACGGAAGACGCGCTTTTCGCAGCCCGAATTGCGGATGCCCGCGATCATCGAGGCGTGGTTCAGCTCGTCCGAAAAGATGATGCAGCCTGGCAGGATCTTGGCGAGGGTGGAGAGCGTCGCTTCGTTCGAGACATAGCCCGAGGTGAAGAGCAGGGCCGCTTCCTTGCCATGCAGATCGGCGAGTTCTGCCTCCAGGTCTACATGATAATGGGTGTTGCCGCCGATATTGCGGGTGCCGCCCGATCCGGCGCCGACATCATGGAGCGCTTCCTCCATGGCGGCGACCACCTTGGGATGCTGGCCCATGGCGAGATAATCGTTCGAGCACCAGACGGTGATCGGCTTCGGGCCGTTATGGCCGTGGAAGCAGCGGGCATTGGGGAACGCGCCCTTGTTACGCAGGATGTCGATGAACACGCGATAGCGGCCCTCGCTGTGGAGCCGGTCGATCGCCTGCGAAAAGATATGCTTGTAATTCACTACGCCGTTCTTCCCGTTGCTCGCGCGCCGGTTCTTCTATGGTCGCGCCATCCTCTGCCTGAGGAGAGCATTTACCTGCGCGGGCGTGCCATTACCAGCGATAACCACTCGCAACGATACGCGAAATTCCCTATCACTGTGAAAGACAGAATTCGCCATTGGACAAATGGCCTACCCCTGTTTCAGAGCGCATCGATCCGATCGAGGCCATAGCCGGCCAGTGCGCCGCGCAGCGCATCGACCTTGTCATCGATGCGGGTGAAGACGGCGATGCCGGGCGCGGGCGCATCCGGCCAGGGCTGGCCATCGGTCAGGAAGGCGATGCGCCGGGCGATCCCTTCGCCGCCATGGACGAAGCCCATCGGATGCGGCGCGGCGGCGGCAAGCTCTTGTTCTACCAGCGGAAAATGGGTGCAGGCGAGGACGACCATGTCCATCCGGTCGCCACCCGGCTGGTCGAGCAGGCCTGCCAGCGCGTCGCGGGCGATGGCGGGATCGAGCGTTTCGCCGCGCAGCTTCGCCTCCGCCAGTTGCACCAGCGCGGCGCTGCCATGGCGCAGCACGGTGCAGTCGGCGCCATGTTCGGCGGCAAGCCGATCGACATAGGGCTGTCGCACGGTGGCATTGGTGCCCAGCACGCCGAACACCCGGCTTTTGGACAATAGCGCCGCCGGCTTGATCGCCGGGACGGTGCCGACCACCGGAATGTCGAGCGCGGCGCGGACATGGGGGAGCGCGATGGTCGAGGCGGTGTTGCAGGCGATGACGGCAAGGCGCGGGCGATAGCGCTCCACCAGTCGACCGAGCAGGGCAGGCACGCGCGCGGCGATCTCCGCCTCGCTCTTGGTGCCATAGGGGAAGCCGGCGCTGTCGGCGGCATAGACGACCGGGGCGTTCGGCAAGGCGGCGCGGGCCGGGGCGAGAATGGACAGGCCCCCTACGCCGGAATCGAAGAAAAGGATGGGAGCGTCTGGTGCGACCGTCATGCGCGCCTGTGTCGCGGCATGGGGCGGGAGTGTCAACGCCCGGTGCTTGCAAAGCGGGCCGGTCGCTGCCACCTCGCGGGCCGACCGAAGGAGAACAGGATGACGCAGCCCAGCATGAAACAGAAGATGATTGCGGGTGAGCCCTATCATGCGAGCGACCCGGAAATCATCGCGGACCAGCTGGCCGCAGCAGCATGGATGCAGCGTTTCAATGCGACCCTGCCGCCTGAACGTGAGGAACTGCTGCGCGAGCGACTGGGCGCGCTGGGGGCGGGATCGACGATCCGGCCGCCCTTCCACTGCGACTATGGCTTCAACATCTTCCTGGGCGCGGGCGTGTTCCTGAACTTCAACTGCGTCATCCTGGACGTCGTGCCGGTGACCATCGGCGACGGCACGCAGATCGGCACCGGGGTACAGATATTGACCGCCGATCATCCGCGCAATCCGGCCGAGCGCGCCACCGGCATCGAATGGGGCGTGCCGATCACCATCGGTCGCAATGTGTGGATCGGCGGCGGCGCGATCATCCTGCCCGGCGTGACGATCGGCGACGATGCCCTGATCGGTGCGGGCAGCGTGGTGACACGCGACGTGCCGGCCGGCGCAACCGTGGTCGGCAATCCCGCGCGGGTGCGGTAAACCGATACTGCCCATTGCCTCCTGCGCCTGTCACTCTATGGTCGCGCGCAAATCATACTGGCGAACTTCATGACACCTCCCTGGCTGCTTCCCGCTTTTGTCCTGGTGCTGGGCTATCTGCTCGGCTCGATCCCCTTTGGCCTGCTGCTGACGCGCTTCACCGGCGCGGGCGACCTGCGCCAGATCGGGTCGGGCAATATCGGCGCGACCAATGTGCTGCGCACCGGGCGCAAGGGGCTGGCGGCGGCGACCTTGCTGCTCGACCTGCTCAAGGGTGCGGCGGCCGTGCTGATCGGTGCGGCGCTGGTGGATGGTGGCGGGCCGATGGCGGGCGCCATGGCCTTCATCGGCCATTGCTACCCGGTCTGGCTGCGCTTTGCCGGCGGCAAGGGCGTGGCGACGATGATGGGCGTGGTGACGGCCATGTATTGGCCGGCCGGCATCGTCTTTGCGGTCGTGTGGCTGGGCGCGCTGTTCGGCACCAAATGGTCGTCGGTCGGCGGCATGTCGGCCGCGGTCAGCGCGCCAATCGCCATGTTCGCCTTTGGCCGGATCGATCTGGTGCCGGTCAGCCTGGCGCTCGCGCTGATCGTGCTGTGGCGGCACCGGGCCAATATTGCCCGGCTGCTGAAGGGCGAGGAGCCCAAGGTCGGCAGTTCCAAGCAGAAAGCCGCCACCGAGTGAGCGGGCAGGAGCGGTTCGACCGTCTCCGCCTGATCCGATCCCCGCGGATCGGCCCCGTCAGCTACCGTCAGTTGCTCACGCGCTTCGGCAGCGCGGCTGAAGCGCTGCGCGCCATTCCCATGCTCGCCGCGCGCGGCGGGGGCGAGGCGCGGGTGGCCGATGCTGCCGCGATCGAGCGGGAGATTGCCGCCACCCGCGCGATCGGCGCCCGCTATCTGCTGATGGGCGATGCCGACTATCCCGCGCTGCTGGCCGAGATGGAAGGCGCGCCGCCGGCGCTGATCGTGCGCGGCGATGCCGCAATCGCAGCGCGGCCCTGCATTGCCATGGTCGGCGCGCGTAACGCCTCGGCCGCCGCCTGCCGCTTTGCCCGGATATTGGCGCAGCAACTGGGCGATCGCGGCGCGGTGGTCGTGTCCGGCCTGGCGCGCGGCATCGATACCGAAGCACATCGCGGGGCGATCGACAGCGGCACGATCGGCGTGATCGCCAGCGGCATCGACATCGGCTTCCCGCCCGAAAATGCCGCCTTGCAGGAAGATGTGGCGCAGCGCGGCCTGCTGGTGACCGAGCATCCGCCCGGCACCCAGCCGCTCGCCCGGCATTTCCCGGCGCGCAACCGGATCATCGCCGGCCTTGCGCTGGGCACGGTGGTGGTGGAGGCCGCGCCCAAGTCCGGGTCGCTGATCACCGCAAGACTGGCGACCGAGGCGGGGCGCGAGGTGATGGCGGTGCCGGGATCGCCGCTCGACCCCCGCGCCCAGGGCTGCAACCTGCTGATCCGCGAGGGCGCGACATTGGTGCAGAATGCCGACGACATTTTGGAGGCGGTCGGCGGGCTTGATCCCCGCATGGTGCGGCAGGGCAGCTTCGACTTCATCGGCCAGCCGGTGTCGAGCGATGTCGCCGATGCCGATCGCGCGGCGGTGATCGCCTTGCTGGGGCCGGTCGCGGTGGCGGTGGACGAGATCATCCGCCTGTCAGGCCTGTCGCCCGCGATCGTGCAGACGGTGCTGCTGGAACTGGAGCTGGCGGGCGGGCTGGAGCGACAGGCGGGTGGCCGGGTCAGCTTGCGGTAAACGATTACTCCCCGGATGTGATCAATCCCACCAGAAGAACCACCAATCGGAATCCATTAGACCAGCGGCCAATGGTGCCAGCGTTTCGGTGCCCTGATAGACGATATCTGCGCAATAGTAGAACTGATCGCGAGCAAGGCTGAGAGCCTCTGCCTTCGTGCTGGGTCGGCGGGATGCCCGCATATTGATGGTGTCGCCGTTTAGCCCGATCAACTCCGCGTCATAACGGTGATGCCAGTATCGCAGGGCTGCGACATGGATTTCCGGAGACGGGCAGGCATTCCAGTTGCCCCATCGCAGATAGGCGGGGACTTCATAGGAATGGGGGGTGGGAATGAGGAGGATGTGAACGCGCGGGAAAGCCTTGCCAGTCAGCACATCGCTGGCGATGGTGAAGCCAGGCTGCGCATTGGATGTCGAACTCGGCCATGAACCTTCTGCAGGCATGGCATCCGCTTCCTCATCGTCCCCATATTCATCTTGCCAGAACTGCCTGAGCGCGCCCGGGACATTGACGCCGTCCGCCGCAGCGATGATTTCGGCCGCTGTTTTGGGCAATGACGCAGAGGGGTGTGCTGATTGCGGGAGCATGGCTGGATCATCCAGGCTATATTGCTCCGCGATGCGATCCAGCGCTTCGTCATCGCCGATAATGACTGGCCAGCCTTGGCCCAGGTCATGGAGGCGTTTCCATTCGGAGAGCGCGTCAACCCCCGCAACGGTGAAGCATTCATAGGGAAGGGCGGCACGTAGTTTCTGCCGCATCTCTGCCAGTTTCGTTGGCGAACGATCCTGTGTCCCGCCGTCAGCCTGGCCCGTTGTCGCGTGCCCTTCCTGTGCCTTTCCGCCCAGGATCGCAGCCGCTCCGGCAATGAGCGCTGCCAAAAAATTCCGCCTCATCATTTGTGGCTCCGCTAGGAACGAAAATGTCATGGGGGTGATTCGTTGACGGAGCCAGTCGTTAGATTGGCTTGACGCGTTACGTGTTTGCTCCCCACCTTACACACACACGCGTAAGCAGCTACTGGACCCACATGCAACTTGTCATTGTCGAATCGCCGGCCAAGGCGAAGACCATCGAGAAATATCTGGGCGGGGATTTCCATGTCCTGGCCAGCTACGGCCATATCCGCGACCTGCCGCCCAAGGACGGGTCGGTCGATCCCGACAATGGCTTTGCCATGTCCTGGGAAAATTATGGCGACAAGGGCAAGCAGCTCAAGGCCATCGCCGACGAGGCGAAGAAGGCCACGCGATTGATCCTGGCGACTGACCCTGATCGCGAAGGGGAAGCGATCAGCTGGCATGTGCAGGAAGTGCTGCGCGCCAAGAAGGCGCTGCCGCAGACGGTCGACCGGGTGACGTTCAACGCCATCACCAAGGCGGCGGTGCTGGACGCGATGGCGAAGCCCCGCGCGCTGGACGAGGATCTGATCGACGCCTATCGGGCGCGGCGGGCGCTCGACTATCTGGTCGGCTTCACCCTGTCGCCGGTGCTGTGGCGCAAGCTGCCCGGCGCCAAGTCGGCCGGCCGCGTCCAGTCGGTCGCGCTGCGCCTGGTGGTGGAGCGCGAGCGCGAGATCGAAAGCTTCAGCCCCCAAGAATATTGGTCGATCGCGGCCGAGATGGAGCAGGGCGGGCAGGGCTTCACCGCGCGCCTGGTCCGCTGGAAGGGCGAGAAGATCGACCGCCTGACCATCGGCAAGGAAGGCGATGCCATGGCCGCCAAGGCAGACGTGGAGGCCGGCCGCTTCACCGTCGACAAGGTCGAGACCAAGCCGCTCACCCGCAATCCGCCGCCGCCCTTCACCACCTCGACCCTGCAGCAGGAAGCCGCGCGCAAGCTGGGCTTTTCGGCCAGCCATACGATGCGGATCGCGCAGCAACTCTACGAGGATGGCGCGATCACCTATATGCGTACCGACGGCGTGCAGATGGACGGCAGCGCCATCTCGGCCGCGCGCAAGGCGATCGCGGAACGCTATGACGGCGGCTATCTGCCCGAAAAGCCGCGCCAATATCAGACCAAGGCGAAGAATGCGCAGGAAGCGCACGAAGCCATCCGCCCGACCGAATTCCATCGCGACAAGGTTGGCGGCGGCGATCATGCGCGCCTCTATGACCTGATCTTCAAGCGCGCGCTGGCGAGCCAGATGGCCTCGGCCCGGCTGGAACGCACCACCATCGACATGGTCGACGGCAGCGGCAGCCACACGCTGCGCGCGACCGGCCAGGTGGTGATCTTCCCCGGCTTCCTCGCCCTTTACGAAGAAGGTCGCGACGACGCCGAGGATGACGACAGCAAGCTGCTGCCGCGCCTGAGCGAAGGTGATGCGCCGGCCAAGAAGAAGGTCTCGGCCGAACAGCATTTCACCCAGCCGCCGCCGCGCTTTTCGGAAGCGTCGCTGGTGAAGCGGTTGGAAGAGCTGGGCATCGGTCGCCCGTCGACCTACGCCTCGACCCTGCAGGTTCTGAAGGACCGCGACTATGTGCGCGTCGAGAAGAACCGCTTCTTTGCCGAGGAAAGCGGGCGTCTCGTCACGGCCTTCCTGGAGCGCTTCTTCGAGCGCTATGTCTCCTATGACTTCACCGCGGGTCTTGAGGATGAGCTGGACGAGATCAGCGGCGGCCGCGCCCAGTGGCAGGAAGTGCTCGAGGCCTTCTGGAAGGACTTCAAGCCCAAGACCGCCGAGATCATGGAGCAGAAACCGTCGGACATCACGGCCGAGCTGGACAAGTTCCTGGAGCCGATGCTGTTCCCGCCCAAGGCGGACGGCAGCAATCCGCGCGCCTGCCCGCTCTGCGCTGATGGCCAATTGTCGCTGCGCGGCGGCCGCTTTGGCGCGTTCATCGCCTGCTCCAACTATCCCGAGTGCAAATATACCCGCAAGTTCGGCCAGCCCGGCGGTAGCGATGGCGCCGATACCGGTCCCGAAATCCTGGGCCAGCATCCCGAGACCGGGCAGGACATCGTCAAGAAGTCCGGCCGTTTCGGCCCTTATATCGAGATGGGCGAGGGCAAGGAAGCCAAGCGCGGGTCGATCCCCAAGGATCTGCCCGATGGCGAGATGACGCTCGACTGGGCGATCAAGCTGCTGAGCCTGCCGCGCGAAGTCGGCCTGCACCCGGAAACCGGGCTGCCGATCGTTGCCAATATCGGTCGCTTCGGTCCCTATCTGCTGCATGACGGCAAATATGGCCGCCTGTCCTCGACCGCCGAGATTTTCGAGGTCGGCATGAACATGGCCGTCGCCAAGCTGGCCGATGCAGCCAACAAGGGCGGTCGTGGCGGTTCGTCGCGCGAGCCCTTGAAGGTGCTGGGCAAGCATCCGCGCACCGAGGCGGAGATCAAGCTGATGGCGGGCCGCTATGGCCCCTATGTCACCGACGGCACCACCAACGCGACCCTGCCCAAGACGATCGAGCAGGATGCGCTGACCCTGGAGGAAGCCGCCCAGCTGATCGACGCGCGCGCAGCGGCGGCCCCGGCCAAGAAGGGAAAGAAGGCGCCGGCGAAGAAGGCGGCGGCCAAGAAGCCTGCGGCAAAGAAGGAAGCGGGCGAAAAGAAGCCCGCCGCCAAGAAGGCTCCGGCCAAGAAGAAGGCGGAGACCGCCAAGGCATGATCGGCGCCATGGCGGGGCGTGCCTGCGCCATCGTCGCCCTGCTGCTGTCGGCGGCCAGCCCCGCGCTGGCCGCCGAGCCGGAGGTCGTGCGCTTCCAGGTCGGCGACAAGGAACTGCACTGGACCGTGCCGGAGGGCTATTGCCCGCCTAAGGGGCAGATGGCGTCGCTGGCGCAGATGATGGCGACCATGGACACGCAGAATGTCACGGTCCTGACCCTCTATGCCTGTGACGCGACGCTGACGAAGCTGGATCGCTATATCCTTGTCAAGGCGCCGGTCGCGGCGCTGATGGCGACGCTGAAGCGGGACCAGTTCCTGAAGCTCATGGAAGCGGAGTTCGACACGCCCGCGTTCAAGGCGTTCCTGGACAAGGACGATACCAATGTGGCGATCGACAAGGGGATGGAGACTCTGTTCGGCGCCAAGACCCAGACCAGCGGCAAGGTGGTGCCGATGGGGATGGACGATAGCTGCGCGATCATCGGCGGATCGATGACGATGCAGACCCAGCAGGCGCAGGTGGCGATCGGCGTCGGCGGCTGCCTGACGACGGCGGCGGGCAAGGCGATCCTTGTCGCGGCTTATGAAGGCTATGACGGGCCGGACACGGTCCGCACGCTGGTGCAGCGGTCGCGGGACTTTGCCTTGTCGATAATCGCCGAGAATGAAGCGCCGACGAACTGATCGGCTGACCAGTTTATCGCCTGCTTCGTTGCTGCGCGGACCGGAACAGGTGACAGCCTAGCCGAAATATTGCGTGGCGGCGATCAGGGCGCCGGCGGCCAGGATGGCGGCGGCGATCCATTTCGTGCCATTGTCGGGCGATGGTGGCGTGGCTGCTGTTGCGTCTGCCTCCAGCCGGCGGGTGAGGGCGCGCAACAGGCGCGGGGCGTCGTCGGCGATGCGCGAGAGTTCGAGCAGCAGGGCGACGGTCTTTTCCGGGGCATGGGCGGCTGCGACCTGGTTCATCACCAGCCGGCCGCGCGCCTTCTGCAGCGCCTGCGACAGGTCGAAGCCGGGCTGGATCGCGCCCAGCACCCCGTCCATCGTGATCAGCGCCTTGAAGATGAGGGCGAGGTCGGGCGGCAGCACCAGCCCCTCCTTGCGTAGCAGCGGAAAGAAGTCGGCGACCATGCGCGTCAGCACCAGCGGGCCGCTGCCGTGGCGGGCGACCAGTTGCTCGGCGGCGTCCAGCACCCGGCCGGGATCGGGCGCGCTGGCCTTTGACCAGAGCAGCAGCGTGTCGGCCAGGGTGCGCGCGTCGCCGGAGCGGAGCGAGAGGATGAAGGACAGGAATTCCTGCCGCCGCCGCGCACTGACATGGCCGATCAGGCCGAGGTCAAGCAAGGCGAGCCGGTCACCGGGCAGGCAGAGAAGGTTGCCGGGATGGGGATCGCCATGGAAGCGACCATGGACCAGCACCATGTCGAGCACCAGCGCCGCGCCAAGGTCGGCGATCGCGGCCGGATCGATGCCGGCGGCGCGCAAGGCGTCGCCGTCGCGTGGTGGCACCCCGTCGATATAATCCATCACCAGCACGGTTTCCGCGCAATAGGTCCAGTGGATCGCCGGGATGAGCACGGCCGGGTTGTCGGCCAGGTCTTCGCGCAGCCGGTCGGCATTGCGGCCTTCCTGGGTGAAATCCAGTTCCTCCAGCACGGTGTCGAGCAATTGCTTCACCAGCGCCTGCGGCTGGAAACGCCGCGCCTCGCGGCTGCTCGCTTCGACGATGCCCGCCAGATGGGTGATGAGGCGCAGGTCCGCCTCCATCGCCTTGCGGATGCCGGGGCGACGGATCTTGACCACCACCTCCTGCCCGTCGCTCAGCGTGGCGCGATGGACCTGCGCCATGGAGGCGGCGGCGAGCGGGGCCGTGTCGAAGCGGGCGAAGGCGGTCTCGACCGGTTCGCCAAGCACCGCTTCGAGGCGTGGGCGAAGCTGGTCGAAGGGCAGGGTGGGCGCGTCGCTGTGCAGCTTGCCGAATTCGGCGATCCACGCCTCGGGCAGCAGATCCTGCCGGGTGGCGAGGATCTGGCCCAGCTTCACATAGGTCGGGCCGAGCGCTTCCATCGCCTGCCGGGTGCGGCGGGGCAGGTCGGGCGGATCGGCGGTGGCGCTGTCATCGCCTTTCGCCAGTCCCAGCCGGGCTAACAGCATGCCCAAACCGAAGCGGGTCGCGACGCTGGTAATCTCGGCCAGTCGTGCGCGATCCCGCGTGGCCACCATGATGGTCTTGAGCATGATGGCTCAACGACCGGGGCGGCGATTATGTTTCGCTTGTGCAGCGAAGTGGATCAGTCGACCCAGTCGAGGCCGATGTCGCGATAGATGAAGCGGTCTTCTTCCCAGTCTTCCTTCACCTTCACATGGAGGTAGAGGTGGACCTTGACGCCCAGGAGGTTGGCCAGTTCGGCGCGCGCCTTGGACCCGATTTCCTTGAGGCGCTGCCCTCCTTTGCCGAGGACGATCGCGCGCTGGCTGGAGCGGCCGACCAGGATCTGCTGGTGGATTTCGACCGAACCGTCGTCGCGTTCCTTATACTGCTCGGTATCGACCGCGGCGGCATAGGGAAGTTCGGCGTGGAGCTGGTGATACAGCTGTTCGCGGGTGATTTCGGCCGCGAGCATGCGGTCGGTCGCGTCCGACACCTGATCCTCGGGGAAGTGCCACGGCCCTTCGGGCATGGCGTTGGCAAAGGCGGTCTTGAGTTCGGGCAGGCCGTCGCCGGTCGCGGCGGAAACGAAGAAGGTCTCCTCGAATTCCAGCTCCTCATAGAGGCGCTGGGTATGGACCAGCAGCTTTTCCTTGACCGCGATGTCGACCTTGTTGAGCACCAGCCATTTGCGTTCCGGCCGGGCTTTCAGCGCAGCGATGATCGGCTCCATCTTGGCGCCAAGGCCAGCCTTGCCATCGACCAGCAGGACGATCAGGTCGGCGCCCTGCGCGCCGCCCCAGGCAGCCTGTACCATCGCGCGGTCGAGGCGGCGGCGCGGCGCGAAGATGCCGGGCGTGTCGACCAGCACCATCTGCGCCTCACCCTCGATCGCGACGCCCATGACGCGGGTGCGCGTGGTCTGCGCCTTGGGGCTGGTGATCGCCACCTTCTGCCCGACAAGCGCATTCACCAGCGTCGACTTGCCGGCATTGGGGGCGCCGACGATGGCGATGACGCCACAGCGCTGATTCATGTCCGAAACGTCCAAAAAAATACTCCGTTCGCACTGAGCCTGTCTGCTCAGGAAATATAGGTCGTCATGCCAGCGAAGGCTGGCATCCCGCTTCTTTCTTCCCGGTAAGAAGAAAGGGAGATCCCAGCCTTCGCTGGGATGACGGAATGACATGCTTGTAGCCTAGTGCGCCGTCTGAGGAAACAGCGGCGGACGGCGAAGCGCTTAGCCCGCCAATTGCTCCAGCAGGGCTTTGGCGGCGGCGGTTTCGGCTTCCTGCTTGGAGCCGCCGGTGGCGCTCGCCTCGCCCGCGCCCTTGATCGATACGGTGACGGTGAAGCGCAGCGCATGGTGCGGCCCCGACCGGTCCGTCATCACATATTCGGGCGGCTTGCGCTTGTTCGACGCGGCCCATTCCTGCAGCGCCGACTTGGGATGGCGCGGCGCGGCGGTCTGGGTATCGACCCGGTCGCCCCACAGGTGGCGGACCAATGTGCGTGCCTCGTCCAGCCCGGCCTCCAGATAGAGAGCGCCGATCAGCGCCTCCATCACGTCGCCCAGCACATTGTCGCTGTCGGCGGCGCCATCGTCGCGGGCCTGCTTGCCCAGCACCAGATGGGCGGGCACGCCGGCAGCGCGGGCCACCTGCGCGCAGGTCTCGCCCGAGACCAGTGCGTTGAAACGGCGCGACAGCTTGCCCTCCGGCTCGGCCGGGAAGCGGTCAAAAAGCCATTCGGCGATCAGCAGCCCCAGAATGCGGTCGCCCAGAAATTCCAGCCGCTCGTAATTTTCCGCCTTGGCGCTGCCATGGGTCAGCGCCTGTTCGAACGCGGCGGGGTTGATCGGCGCGCGGCCGATCAGCGCGATCAGCCAGGCTGCGCTATCAGGCCTGTGCGAAGCCACCATCAAAAGCCTTCCCCGATCCGGCTCCAGCGCGCGGCGGTGAACCAGGTCCAGGGCAGCAGCCAGTTGGCGCTGCCGTCGGTCGAGAAGACGGAAACCAGCGCCTTGCCGACCAGATTTTCCTCGGGAACGAGGCCGATGCCGCCGCCTTCGACCGCTGGGAAGCGGCTGTCGGCGCTGCGATCGCGATTGTCGCCCATCATGAAGAGATGGCCTTGCGGCACCAGCACGGTGTCACGGTCGTCGGCGGCGCCATCGGGCACCAGGTCGAGGACGTTGTAGCTCTTGCCGCCCGGCAGCGTCTCGCGGAACTGGGGATAGCGGCACTGCTTGCCACCGCCCGGCGCGGCCTGTTCGAATTCGGGGCGATAGCAGGGGGAGGGGCTGCCTTCCTTCTGCGCGGCATCTTCCATGTTGGGCGTCACCGGAATGACGAGGTCGGCGACCTTCTGCTTCGGGATCGCCTGGCCATTCAGATAGACGGTGCCGCCCCGAACCGAGATCATGTCGCCCGGCAGGCCGATCACCCGCTTGATATAGTCGTTCTTCTGGCTCGGCGGCGCCTTGAACACCACCACGTCGCCGCGCTGTGGTGTCGAGGCGAAGATGCGGCCGGGGATCAGCGGCACCGAGAAGGGCAGCGAATAGCGCGAATAGCCATAGGGCCATTTGGCGACCAGCAGATAATCGCCGATCAGCAGGCGCGGCTGCATCGATTCCGAAGGGATGTTGAACGGCGAGACGATGAAGCTGCGCAGGACGAAGACGAACACCGCCAGCTTGGCGAGGAACCAGATGAAGTCCCGCGTTTCCGATTTTGCGCTCATGTCTGCCTAATGTTCCTTCAAGATCGTGCCGCGCTGCGACGTGTCACTGCGGCCTGTCGCGGCTTTTGCGGGGTCGCCCGCGCCGCGTCAAGCGCGTGGACGATGCAATGCGTGCCGCTTTTGGATAAGGAGAGGAAGAATCGACCGGTGCAGCGTCGATATCGACCAACGACCAAGAGGATCTCCCGCATGTCCAGTCCCGCACTGGCGGCCCTTGCCGCCCTGCCTCAAGCTGAACTCAAGACCATCTTCGAGAGTGATCCCGACCGCCTGTCCAAGCTGGTGCTGAGCCACGGGCCGCTGCGCTTCGACTGGTCCAAGACCCATCTGACCGACGATCTGGTCGACGGCTTCCTGAAGCTGGCGCAGGAACAGGATTTCACCGGCCGGCGCGAGGCGCTGTTCGCCGGTGAGGCGGTCAACAATACCGAAGGCCGCGCCGCCGAGCACACCGCGCAGCGCGGCGTCGGCAATGCCGACAGCGTGGCGCTGGCCAAGGCGCTGCACAATCGCACCCGCGCGCTGATCGACGCGATCGAGGCAGAGGCGCTCGGCCCGATCCGGCATATCCTGCATATCGGCATCGGCGGGTCGGCGCTCGGCCCGGACCTGATCGTCGATGCGCTGGGCGGCGACGGCATGCGCTATGATGTCGCGATCGTCTCCAATGTCGACGGCACGGCGCTCGAAAAGGCGATGGACGCCTTCGACCCCGACGCCACGCTGATCGCGATCGCGTCCAAGACCTTCACCACCAGCGAAACCATGCTGAACGCGGCGAGCGCAATCAACTGGATGGTCGAGGCGGGTGTCGAGGATCCCTATGGCAAGGTGATCGCGCTGACCGCCGCGCCGGAAAAGGCGATGGAATGGGGCGTCGACGAGACCCGCATCCTGCCCTTCCCCGAAAGCGTGGGCGGCCGCTATTCGCTCTGGTCGTCAATCGGCTTCCCCGCCGCGCTGGCGCTGGGCTGGGGCGCGTTCGAAAGCCTGCTGGAAGGTGCGGCGGCGATGGACCGCCATTTCCAGCTGACCGATCCGCGCGAGAATATCCCGCTGATCGCCGCCTTCGTCGATCAATATTATGCCCGCGTGCTGGGCTGCGAGACCCGCGCCCTGTTCGCCTATGACGAGCGGCTGGCGCTGCTGCCCTCCTATCTCCAGCAGCTGGAGATGGAGAGCAACGGCAAGTCGGTGAAGCTGGATGGCTCGCCGGTCGATGGGCCGACCGCGCCGATCACCTGGGGCGGCGTCGGCACCGATGCGCAGCATGCCGTGTTCCAGCTGCTGCACCAGGGCACGATCCTGACCCCGGTCGAGTTCATCGCCTCGATCGAACCGGGCAATGCGCTCGATCCGGCGCATCATCGCGCGCTGCTGGTCAACTGCTTCGCCCAGGGCGCGGCATTGATGCGCGGCAAGGACAACGCCGATCCGGCCCGCGCCTATGCCGGCAACCGTCCGTCGACCACCATCCTGATGGACGATGTGAACCCGCATGCCCTGGGCGCGCTGATCGCCTTTTACGAGCATCGCACCTTCGCCAATGCCGTGCTGATGGGGATCAACCCCTATGACCAGTTCGGCGTCGAACTGGGCAAGGAGATCGCCAAGTCGATCGAGGCCAATGGTCCGACCGGTTTTGATCCCTCGACCATGGCGCTGATCGAGATCGCACTGGGCGAATAAGGCAATAACGACCGTTTGCTTCGGGCATGTCGGGAAATCCTTCTCGGCAGGCTAGAAGCGAACGGAAGTTGCAGCAAAAATTCCCATTTGTAACTGCGCCGTCCAGCCGCCATATCCGCCGCCAAGAATGTGCGCCGAGCGGAGACTGGCATGAGCGATTATGATTTCGACCTTTTCGTCATCGGCGCAGGATCGGGCGGGGTGCGTGCGTCGCGCGTCGCCGCCGCGCATGGCGCCAAGGTCGCGGTGGCCGAGGAATTTCGTGTCGGTGGCACCTGCGTCATCCGCGGCTGCGTGCCCAAGAAGCTGCTTATCTATGGCGCGCATTTCGCCGAGGATCTCAAGGACGCCCGCCGCTTCGGCTGGAATGTGCCGGACTGCGGTTTCGAATGGGCGACGCTGCGCGACAATGTGCTGGCCGATGTCGACCGGCTCGAAGGGCTCTACACCAATACGCTCAACAGCCATAAGGTCGAGCTGATCGCCGAGCGGGTGACGGTGACCGGGCCGCACAGCGTGAAGCTCGTCAGCGGACGTGAAGTGACCGCCAAGGTCATCCTGGTCGCGACCGGCGCCTGGCCGCTGATCCCCGAGGTGGAGGGCGCCGAACATGGCATCACCTCCAACGAGGTGTTCCATCTGGACGAATGCCCTAAGCGCATCGTCATCGTCGGCGGCGGCTATATCGCCAATGAATTTGCCGGCATCTTCCATCAGTTCGGCAGCCATGTGACGATGGTCAACCGGGGCGGCACGCTGCTGCGCGGCTATGACGAGCAGATCCGCGACCGCCTGCTCCAGATTTCGACGATGAAGGGGATTAATTTCCGCTTCAACGCGCAGATGGAGAAGATCGAGAAGAAGGAGGATGGCACCTTGTGCGTCCACTTCAAGAATGGCGATCCGGTCGCGGCCGACATCGTGCTGTTTGCCACCGGCCGCCGCCCGCACACCGACGGGCTGGGGCTGGAGAATGCCGGCGTCGAGATCGACGACAAGGGCGCGATCAAGGTCGACGAATATAGCCGCACCAGCTGCGAGAGCATCTATGCGGTGGGCGACGTCACTGACCGGCTGCAACTGACCCCGGTCGCGATCCGCGAGGGCCATGCCTTTGCCGACACCGTGTTCGGCAACAATCCGCGCACCGTCGACTATAGCTGCGTGCCCTCGGCCGTGTTCAGCCATCCGCCGCTGGCTGGCGTCGGCCTGACCGAAGCGCAGGCCAAGAATAAATATGGCACGGTGAAGGTCTATACCTCCGACTTCCGGCCGATGAAGAATGTGCTGGCCGGGCGCGACGAGCGGGCGCTCTACAAGATGGTCGTGGACGCGACCACCAACAAGGTGGTCGGCCTGCACATGATCGGCCCGGATGCGCCGGAAATCCTGCAGGCAGCCGCCGTCGCGGTGAAGGCGGGCCTCACCAAGCAGGATTTCGATGATACGGTCGCGCTGCACCCCAGCATGGCCGAAGAACTGGTGCTGCTGAAATAATCCTCCCCGCCTGCGGGGAGGGGGCCGCTGGCGAAGCCAGGGGTGGAGGGGGCGTGCCGTCGGCCAGCCCCCTCCGTCATCGCTGCGCGATGCCACCTCCCCGTGCCGGGGAGGATTGAAAGGTAATCACCAGCGCATCGCGCCAGGCGGGCTTGTGGGGATCGACGGCGTGGATTTCGGTTACGCCGTGGAAGATGCGATGGTCATCGATCAGCATCGCGTCGCCCGGCTGGGCCAGGGTGAATTCGCCCATCGGCGTGCCATCGGCGGCGCCGATGCGGGTGACGCCCTCGCGCACGTTGCGGCGCTCGACTAGCATCACGAAGACCCGGTCGACGCCGTCGCGGTGCATGCCCTCGGGCGTGGGACGGCCAAGCTCCCCCGGTTTCGCCTCGATCCGGAACTGGTGCATCTCGACATGCCAGTCGCCCGATGACGCCGGATCGAAATGGCCGGCGCAAAAGGCCAGCAGCGCCTGCGTCGCCGGCAGCGCGATCGTCGCGTCCTCGACCGGATCGAACC
>NZ_NOIW01000284.1:0-228 GCF_002708645.1 Sphingobium sp. IP1 | reverse complement strand
CGGAATATGACAATTTCGTCGATTCCGCCGACCAGCATCCGGGCGGCATCAATTTCCCCGATCACTGGAACCGGCCCGACCCGGAATTGCCCGATCTGATCACGCCGGAATTGCGGCCGAACCCGGACACGGTGACGCCGGGTCTGCGTCCTGATCCGGACACGGTGACGCCGGGTCTGCGGCCCGATCCGGATACAGTGACGCCGGAATTGCATCCTGATCCCGAAA
>NZ_NOIW01000283.1:0-246 GCF_002708645.1 Sphingobium sp. IP1 | reverse complement strand
CAGCTGCCAGGGCGACAAGGAGCCGGGCATGGCGATGGTGCGGCTGACCGACAAGCCGGAGGAGCGGGCGGTCGAGGCGCATGTGCCGTTGCTGGCGTCGCGCACCGCGCGCTTCAAGCCGGGCTGGTGCCGGAATGCGCCATCTGGCGCATCTCAAACAGACACTCCGCGCTACTGGCACCTGTGGCCCTGACTCGCTAAGGCCGATCCATGCCTCGCGACATTCCCACGCTGCTCCACGATATT
>NZ_NOIW01000282.1:0-249 GCF_002708645.1 Sphingobium sp. IP1 | reverse complement strand
ATCGAGAAGGTCTGGGCCGATGGCGGCTATAACCATCACCGTGTCACCGAGGCGACCCGCATCACCGTCGAGATAGTCAGCAAGATCGCCGGGCAGTCCGGCTTCGTCGTCCTCCCTCGGCGCTGGGACTGTCAGGATTTCCGTGTGCGGCCGGGCGGTTGATCATCAGGCCGCCATGGCTCTGATGAAACGTTCGCCGAAGATCACGGCAAATTGCGCCTTCGCCATGGTCCACTCACGTGGTGGCAT
>NZ_NOIW01000281.1:0-249 GCF_002708645.1 Sphingobium sp. IP1 | reverse complement strand
GGCAGCGCCGCCCGCCAAAAGCTGATCGAGAAGCTCATTCGGTATGGCAGGTTCTTTGCGTCGTGACATAGTGGGACTCCTTGTTGCCCATTATGCCCGGCCACACACGGAAATCCTGACAGTCCCTCGGCGCTGGGTGGTCGAGCGGTTCTTCGCTTGGGTCAATCGAAACCGCCGTCTGGCCAAGGACGTGGAAGCCACCCTCAAATCCGCCGCAGCCTTCCTCTACGCCGCCGCCGCCATGCTCAT
>NZ_NOIW01000280.1:0-249 GCF_002708645.1 Sphingobium sp. IP1 | reverse complement strand
GCGCGGCCTTCCGGCAGCGTCGGTCAGTCCGTGGATCTTGCTGGTGCGTCCGCCGCGCGAGGTTCCGATGCCTTGCGCGAAGGCCCCCCTTTTGCGCCGGCGGCCGAGCGATGGACCTTGATGCTGGGGGACTGTCAGGATTTCCGTGTGCGGCCGGGCGGTTGATCATCAGGCCGCCATGGCTCTGATGAAACGTTCGCCGAAGATCACGGCAAATTGCGCCTTCGCCATGGTCCACTCACGTGGTGG
>NZ_NOIW01000279.1:0-251 GCF_002708645.1 Sphingobium sp. IP1 | reverse complement strand
GGTGCTTCACAATATGAGGAGCGCTATCGCAGCCGGGTGATCGGAAATCTGCAGCGCCGCGCCAAGGCCTTCGGCTTCATCCTGCATGAGATGCCTGCGGAACCTGATACGGCTGTTTCTTAGGAAGCCACCGCGTATTTCGCCAGGGATGCAAAGTGAGATACGCGTTTGTTGCCGAGCATCGTGACCAGTTCAGGGTTCGGTCGATGTGTCGGTGCCTGCGCATCCAGCCAAGCGGCTTCTATGCTTGG
>NZ_NOIW01000278.1:0-251 GCF_002708645.1 Sphingobium sp. IP1 | reverse complement strand
CTCGATAATCGCCCATTCCCGATCTGTCAGTTCGTACCGCCGCCGTGCCATCAAGCCCTCCAACTCTGGAGGCCTCTGAATCACGCCAATCGCCAATCCTCAAGGCTTTTTATGAGTTTACGGCCTAGACGCCTTCTGCTTTCAAAATCTGCTGCCGTTCGAACTGTGCGGGGGACAGCATCCCGTTCCTGACCTGCTTGCGGACCGGATTGTAGAACATCTCGATGTAATCGAACACGTCCTGCCGGGCT
>NZ_NOIW01000277.1:0-252 GCF_002708645.1 Sphingobium sp. IP1 | reverse complement strand
GAAGGTTGTGATTATTATCAGGGCTTCCTGCGCTCGGCCGGCGTCTCCTCGCCCGAACTCATATCGCTGGTGCTACAGGGTTAGGCCGACCTTTCCGATGAGGGCCGAGCCGGCGTGGCGCGCATCGGGAAGGTTGTGATTATTATCAGGGCTTCCTGCGCTCGGCCGGCGTCTCCTCGCCCGAACTCATATCGCTGGTGCTACAGGGTTAGGCCGACCTTTCCGATGAGGGCCGAGCCGGCGTGGCGCGCA